>JBJOLO010000244.1:0-6103 GCA_046045565.1 Planctomycetota bacterium
GAGAAACGAAACGCGACTTTGATGTCTGGTCCGATGTGTTCGCGGGACAGAGTGACCGAATCGTGCGAGTGGTCGCCGGTCAACAAGCCAACAGCTGGATCGCTGAACAAATTGCCGTCAATATGGGCGGGCACTTCGATGCGATCTCGTCGGCGGCTTACGCGTACGTCAGTGATGCGGATCGGGCTTCGTTCAAGAGCACGACCACGGCCGATCAGGTCATCGACGCCCTGCTCCGCAACCTTCCCACCACCTTCGCCTGGCTTCAAGATCACAAGACACTCGCGACTCAAATCAGTCAATCGCTTGGCAGACCGATCCGGTTCGTCGCCTACGAGGGCGGGCCCCACCTGGATAGCCAAGGGAACGCGTACGAACCGGCCTTCTTCGCCGCCGGGAACAGTCCTCGCATGTACGATGTCTACTCGCAACTGCTCAGCGGCAGTCAGCAGGCAGGCCTCGAGATGTTCGGTAATTTCAACTACACGGGCGGCCTGTACCCTTCGTCGTTCGGCGCGTTCGGAGCGCTGCAGTCGATGACGCAGGTGGTGAGTGCCGCGCCGAAATATCGGGCACTCTACGACTCCGCCATGCAAGGAATTCTGCCCGCGGTCAGCATCACGACGGTAACGGCTGCCGCCAGCGAAACGGGCCCTACATCAGGGCAGTGGCGAGTCGAACGCAGCGGAGCCACCGATTCAGCACTCAGCGTCAACTTTGCAGTCAGCGGCAGCGCATCCTCCAACGACTACACCGGCATTCCAAGCACGCTCAGCTTCGGGGTCGGAGAAAGCGTCAAGTTCGTGAACGTGACGCCGGTGGATGACACGCTGGTCGAAGGAACGGAGCAGGTGACCTTTTCGCTTCTGGCGAGTACCGCGTATCGAGTCGATTCGACACGCGCGAGCGGTACGGTTTCGATCGCCGACGATGATGTCGCGGTCCGGTACGGACTCGACGGAGCCTACTACGACAACAAAGACCTGACCGGCTACAAGTTTACGCGACTGGATCCGCAGATCAATTTCAATTGGGGCTCCGGATCGCCGGACAGCAGGATCGGCAAGGAGACGTTTAGCGTCCGCTGGACCGGGCAGCTGCAAGCGGTCGAGTCGGGTAACTATCGGCTTCGCACCTACAGCGACGACGGCGTGCGTGTTCGGCTCGGCGGCGCTCTGGTGATTAACAACTGGACGAATCACAGCCCCACGTACAACACCAGCGCGAATGTCTACCTGACCGCGGGGCAGAAGATCGATATCCAAGTCGAATACTTCGACAACACGGGCTCAGCGGTGCTGCGACTGGAATGGCAGCGTCCCGGTCAGACGAGCTTTGCGGTGATCCCGCAGTCGCAACTTCTCGCGCCGAGCACCGCGCCGGCACGCGTTGCGACCGCGACTTCTTTCCGTTCTTCCGCGACGGCAAGCCTTACGCCGACCAATCGCACGCAAGCCATCGCGGTGGGCGCGATGATCGCTACACCAGCAACAAGTCCGATCGCCAATCCCGCGCTGAGCATGCCTCCCCAAACCCCAGCCGCTTCCACTTCCACGCTACCGTGGTCTCCGCAGGTCGATCAACTATGGAGTTCGGTTGGCGATGACGACGAGTTTCTGAGCCCCCCCGCGTTCACGCGAGTGACGCAAACTCGAAGCAGGTAGCCCGACGTAGACCGCAATCGTGCCGAATGGTCAGTCACGCGCTGTCCTGTTCGTTTTTGGTCGGGCATGCTCGGAACCTATTTCTATTTCAAAGTTGCCGTGCGGATGGTCGGCTACGAGTTCCTGGGCGAGCTCGGCCGTGGCGGCATGGGCGTTGTTTCTCGAGCTCGATACATGTAACTCGATCCGCTCGACAACCAAAAACAGATCGACTTGATGATGGCGCAAGCGCAAACCGGCCGCGTGAAGAAGGCAGCGGACTCCGCGGAAGCCCTACGAATGCGTCTGTTCCCGAACCCCGGTACGCTGTACTCGCTGGCGGCTGCGTACGCCGTCTGTCATTCCGCGAGCAAGCAATTGCCACCGGAAACTCGTCCAACGCCCGAAGAACGCGCGACCCGCTTTGCTGCGCCGGCGATCGAATTGCTGAACGAAGCTGTCACGCGTGGATTCGCCGATCCAGTCATGCTTTCCACCGACCCCGATTTTCGATCGCTGCGAACGCTTCCCGAATTCGAAGCGATCCTCAAACGCCCTTCCGCTGGGTAACGACCCGTTTGAGCTGTTCTATCTGGAAATGGCATTCAGCGAACGTGTTGGGGGCAGAGGGTTCTGCATCGCGCGGGGATCGAAACAGTTCCGTTACTCGCCGCGTTCGTTCGCCTGGGATGTTTCGGGCATGCGTACCTCCCGCTCCCCCGGCGGGAGACAGAGGAAGGTGATAACGGCATCATCCTCTTTGAGTGCTGTCTGTAGTTCGGAAAGCGTGCGACGGTCTTCAGATTCCTGTCGATGCACAAAGAGCTCCTGCGTCGGCTCGTAGTAGAACTCGACTTGCTCTTGATCGAGCACGCCCGAGACGATCAGGTCGCATTTGCCGTGTTTCGTCTCCGTCAGCATGAGCTTCAGGGCATCGGCGGTCTCCGGCTGCATGACATTGCTGGCGTCCACGGTGCTGGAGTGACCGACGATCGGACTGGTTTCGGAGGGGAAGGCGAGCAGGAATCGCTGCAGCGACTCGCGTTCCGAATCCGACAGGGATGCGAATCGGTGCGACTTCTCCAGAAACAGAAAAAGATCATCTTTCGATCCATCGGCACCGTAACCGAATCCCGCAAGTCTTCCTTGCTCCGTCGCTTTGCGGCCATCGCGTTCGTAAAGGCCGCGAAGCTGCGGTACCTTCATCGGTTGACCAACTAGCCCTGTAAAACCAACGCCACCGGACCCGGAAAAGTTGTAGTGGCATTCGGCGCAGCGAGTCGGCACACCGTTCTCCAGGCCGCCATCAGCCTTGGTGAAGAAAATAGTTTCGCCATCGGCCGCACTCACGCCCGGCAGTCCCGCCGGCAGTTGGTCGTGCAAGGTTCGATTGGGGTTGCCTGCAAAGCGGATCTCGCGAAGGTAGGCGGTGAACGCGGCCATACTGTTCTCGTCCAGGCGATTACCGCCCATCAGATTCACGAACGTACCGTTAAAAGCGGCAAGGCCCGGCCGATCGCCTCGCCAGTGGAACTCGAATTCGCCGGCGAGTCCTCGCAGTGTCTGAGTCAGCAGCGGCCCTTTCATCGGATGCAACTGCTTGCCATGGTCCAGATGAAACATTTGCCCGTTCGGGTCCCCCAGGTCCCACGCGAGCCCATCCCGGTCGGCGTCCACGTGACAGGATGCACATGAGATGGTGCCGTTTCCTGAGAGTCGTGCGTCAAACAGGTAGCCCCGCCCCTCGCGAATGTGAGTCGGCGTCGGATCGGTCAGCGACGTTTCGTGAATCGCCAACCGCCGCTTCGTGTCGATGACGGAAATGCTATCCGAGAGCCGATTCATCACGTACAGCCGATCTGCTTTTGGATGATGTGCCAGCCCGCGTGGACCTCGCTTGTAACGCGGTGATGCGGAGAGCGGATCGTTGTCGCTTAGCTCCATTCTCGCGACGATGTTCCCACGGCCATCGAGCACTCCGATGCGATCGCTGCCGAAAGCGGCCACGTAGGCCACGTTTCCGTCGGGAGAAAAGGCAATGTCGGTGGGTTGCGCCAATGCAAGGACACAAGCCTCGCCATCATCCGGCCGCTGGTAGTCGACGCACGGATTCAATTCGATGACCGAACGGCATGCATCGTCTCCGACTCGGATGCGTGTGATTCGGTTGTCAACGACATGCCCTTTCAATTCGGGCTCAAATCGCACGCGATTCCGCGAATCGGTGTTGGCAATCCAAAGATCGTTCGAGTCAGGTCGCAGCGCCATTTGAAACAAGCTTGTGCCCAGGCCATGGTAGATGCGACGTACCGCATTGTGCGCAGTATCGAGTTCAATCACGTCGTTATCGGCCAGGTTCACACGCAGAGACTGCCATTCAGGGTCATCAGCATCGACAATCAGCCCTTGCTGGGGTGCGGGCGGCAGCGAACTGTTTTGGGGTGCGGGCGGTGTCGGGGCTGCTCCATGCGGGACGATCGTCGTTCCATTTCCCGAGCGGCTGATCGCCACCCAAACTGTCAAGCCGTCCTGGCTTGCCAGCAAGGCCCGCGGACTATCGCCCGGAACCGCAATCGTCGCAACTCGCGCGTAATCGAGCGGATCGATCACCAACACCGTGCGATCGGTCATGCAACTCACGAATGCTTTGGGCGGATTCCCCGCAAACACGACGTCGCTCGGCCGGTCCCCTACTTGGATCGTGCGAATGACGGCTCCGCGAGAAAGGCTGACCACGCTGATGGAGTCGGAGACGTGATTGACGACCCAGACTTTATCGATCGATTCGATCGCCACCGAGACCGGTTCGATCCCCACGGGAATCTCGGCTTGGATTGCGGGCAAACTGGGGTCGCTCAGCGAGAATACCGCAAGGGAATTGTTCGGGGTATTGGCGGCCAGCAGCCGGTCGCCGTGGGGGGAAACCACGAGCGGCCTCGCTTGGGGACTCTCGAAATTCGCGAAGCCTCGCGCGAATTGCAGTGTGGCGCCTGCGCTCGGCGAAGCCACGACCGCTTCCGGCAGCCCTTTCGTAGTGTCCTGCGCGACGCTCGTACTGACCCCGTCGCCTGAGACCCCGTCCCGCAAAATCAGCCAAAGTGAACGCCCGTAATAAGCTCCCGCGAACAATATGCCTGCGAGAGCCAAAAGTCCCGCGATCCATCGAAGATTTTGGAATCGCCTCCCACCTCGAAAAAGCGAAGAGCCTATCTTCGGATTTACATCGCCTCCGTTCGACTTTTTACGATCCATGCTGCTCGCAATCTTGGTGCTCGTTTTCGTAAGCCAACGCTCATGCAAGATGCCTGCCAACGGCCACGTTGCATGCGGGTACAGCAGGAAGACTCGCTGTGTCTCTCTGTTAACCCGGCAAATCGTTCCAAGTTGCAAAGATTCGACTACAAAGCGTCCGAAGCCGGAAAAAACCGGTCCAGAGCTCAAGCGAAGGGCGGTCACTCGACTTGCCCACGGGAAGTGGATTGCGTTCGAAAGCGAGGAAAAAACGCCCCCGCTGCCGCACCGAAAGCACCACGTCGGGATCAAATATCGCGCCGGGTCATTATTTCCCCGACGCAGCGCGTTGCAAGCGGTCCATCAGCGCAACGCCCATTCCGCGCTCATCCACCGTTTGGCAATAGATTCTTGCGATCCCCTCGCGGTCGCATTCTCGAAAAAACGCGAATAGCCGTTGTGCATATTGCTCAACCGAATCGCACTGATTGATCGAATCGAACCGGTCTGATGCGGGACGTTCGAGCCCGATCCATGCCGATCGCGGCTCGGGGTTGAAACGAAGGTCGCTCACCAGCACCACCGCGGCGCGCGGACAATAGTGACGGTGGACCATCCCCGGACTCCGAGGCCGCTCGTCGTCCTGTTTTAAATACACTTGCGTAGCGGGGACGACCGACCGCAAGTCCTCCAGCGTCACTCCGCCAGCCCGCAGTACCAACGGTATTTCCGACGTGCAGTCGACCACCGTCGATTCGATGCCGATTTCGGTCGCATCGCCCTGCAAGAGGCAATCGATCCGGCCTTCGAGGTCCTCGTGTACCGCCTGCCAGTTTGTGGGCGAGGGGCGTCCTGACAAGTTTGCTGAGGGAGCCACAACCGGCGTCTCGCACGCAAGGAGAAATCGGATCGCCAGTTGGTGTGCCGGCATGCGTACACCGATCGTATCCAGGCCCGCCGTTGCGACGTCCGGTACCCGATCGGTTTTCGGCAGCACCAAGGTAAGCGGGCCGGGGAAGAATCTCGCCATGAGCCGTCGAGCCGACTCGGGGATCGTCGCTGCCAGTTGGTCGATCAGCGACAAGTCGGCGACGTGCGCGATCAGCGGATTATCGGCGGGCCGGGCTTTCGCTTCGAAAATCCGCTGTACCGCTTCGGCGTCAAAGACATTCGCACCCAAGCCGTACACCGTCTCGGTGGGGAACGCGACAATCCCGCCTCGGCGGATG
>JBJOLO010000261.1:0-2975 GCA_046045565.1 Planctomycetota bacterium
GTATTATAGATGCAACCTTCCCGCTTGTCGTGCCACGAGTCACGGGGCGACAAGAAGGATCGGATTTCGGGGGGGATGGAACGGGCTGGGGCCCCTGCCCTTCGCGCCGCCATGGTGTCGAACTAGTCTGGAGGCATGGCGCTGATCGAACTGCGGAACATTTCGAAGATTTACGACCTCGGCGAGGTGAAAGTCCCTGCGTTAGTCGATGCCAATTTGATCATTGAAAAAGGCGAGTACGTTGCGCTGGTGGGGCCTTCGGGATCAGGTAAGTCGACGCTGATGAATACGCTGGGGTGCCTCGATCGCCCCACTTCGGGAAGCTACCTGCTCGCCGGGGAAGAGATCGCAACGATGGAGTCCAATGAGCGGGCGAGGATTCGCAATCAGCGCATTGGATTCGTGTTCCAGAACTTCAATTTGCTGGCGAGAACCTCCGCGCTGGAAAACGTGGAGCTGCCGTTGCTCTACGGCACGTCGCCGATTTCGGCGAGGGAACGGCACGCTCGAGCAATGGAGGTGCTGACGCAGGTGGGACTTGGCGATCGCGTCCACCATCATCCCAGCCAGCTATCGGGCGGTCAGCAGCAGCGGGTTGCGATCGCGCGAGCGCTCGTGAATCATCCGCCGATACTGATGGGTGACGAACCAACCGGAAACCTGGATTCGAAAACCAGCCGAGAAGTGATCACCCTCTTGAAGGAACTCAACGAAGTCCACCACCTGACCGTGATCCTGGTGACCCACGACCATAACGTCGCCAAGAATACGAAGCGGCAAGTGGTTTTGCGGGACGGGCAAATTGTGCTGGATACGACCGATGCGGAACAGGCGTTGAAGCTATTGCATTCAACGGCTGATCCGGCAGCCGCAGCCGGAAACTGACCGGCCCGCCGGTTTTTCTGGCAGGATCGGAATGATCCGACCGAATCACATCCTTCATGGGAACCGGATCATTCGGACGAATCGGATTATGCGCTGCGACTTGGATCGCGTCAGCGTTTGCGTTTTCGATCGTATCGCTACAACCGCTCCAGTTTGCCAAAGCGCAGGTGGGGTGGCCGTTTTTGCCGGAGCAGCGATCGCTAAAGGTTCGCGATCCGGCCGAGCTGACCAAGTTTCCGGTGCCGGCGATCCCCGAACCTCCCACGGTCAAGCGACCGCAGGGCGAACTGCCGACGGAGTATTTTTCACTCGATGAAGCGATTCGCGTATCGCTCGCGAATTCCACCGTTGTTCGCGTCCTGGCCGGGGTATCGGCATCGACGAGTGGACGCACCATTTACGATGCGGCGATCACGAACACGCAGATTGACCGTGAACAAGCTCGCTTCGATCCGACGCTGCGGGTCAACAACGGCTTCAGCCAGATTGAGCAGCCGCAAGCGGCGTTTGGCCCCGGCGGTCCGCCCGACGTCGTCATCGGCGGGACGACCAACGAAAACTACAATCTCGATTTCGGGTTGGGTAAACAGCTCGTCACCGGCGGTGCGCTGAATTTCGACGTGAACACGAATCCGCTGCGAACTCGCCCCGGTATCTTTCCGCTCAATCCGCTGACGCGAAACTCGGTGGACCTGAGCATCACCCAGCCGCTGCTGCAAGGCGGCGGCTACGCGGCCAACATGGCGCCGGTCGTCTTAGCGCGGATCGATACCGAGCGATCGTTCTTCCAGTTGAAAGATGTCGCTCAGGAGAATGTGCGTGGAGTGATCGAGGCCTACTGGTCGAACGTTTTCGCCCGCGTCGATGTGTGGGCTCGCGAGCAGCAAGTGGAGCAGGCGGGCGAAGCGCTGCGGATTGCCGAAGGCCGCTTGCGGGCTGGGACGGCCAATATCGGCGACGTTGCCCAGGCCCGCGTAACGCTCGCGAATTTCCGTGCGACGCTTGTGTCGTCCGAGGCCAATCTTCTGCAGCGGGAAGCGGCACTCCGCAATATTTTGGGCCTGCCTCCCGCGGATGCCAAACGCCTGATTCCCATCACGCCGCCCAATACCACGGCGTTCGATCCCGATTGGAAACGCATTCTCGAAGTTGCCGAAGAGCGACGTCCCGACATCGTGGAATTGAAGCTCATCATCGAAGCCGATCAACAGACGCTGATCCTCGCCAACAATCAGAACAATCCGCGACTCGATGCCGTCGGGCTCTATCGTTGGAATGGCTTGGAAGGACAGATGGCGAACGGCATGAATGTCTCGTCCGGTCCCGGGCAGTTCACCGACTGGACCATGGGCGTGAATTTCTCCGTTCCGTTAGGGCTGCGGCAGGGGCGTGCGGGAGTGCGTCGCCAGGAACTCTTGATCGCACGCGATCGCGCGAACCTCGAGCAAGGCGTTCACAACGCATCGCATCAACTGGCAATCGTGCTCCGCAACTTGTCGCAGTTTTACGAGCAATACGTCGTCTTCCATGAAGCCCGAAAAGCGGCCGAGATCAATCTCAACGCGCAACTCGGCCGGTTCCGCACCAATCAAGCGCTGTTCCTGAGCGTCCTGTTGGCGATCACCGATTGGGGGAACGCGGTGAGCGGCGAGGCAAACGCATTGACGCAATACAACGTGCAATTGGCGAACCTCGAGCGACAGACGGGCACGATCCTGGAAACGCACGGCGTGGCCTTTTACGAGGAGCGTTTTAACTCGCTCGGGCCGATCGGACGTTGGCGGCAGGTGGTGTGCTATCCGGCCGCCACGCCTCCGACCCCCAACAGCAGTGTCTATCCGGCGATGGATGCGCCGGCCGAAGGGGCGTTTCAACTGGATGACCCGATACGGCATCGGCGACCGCTCAGCCCCGAAGAGATCGAGCGCATTCCGTTGCCGATGATCCCGCCCCTGGAGCCGCTGCCGCGCCGCGAGGGCGAGAGCGATGCGGTGCCGGGGGCGGTGCCGGAATCGGTACCGGGTGATCCGGCGCCTGTTCCACTGCCACCGACAGCGCCACCTGGAGCGTTACCGGGAGCGCCACCAGCA
>JBJOLO010000330.1:0-4796 GCA_046045565.1 Planctomycetota bacterium
CACGGGCACACGGAATCCGGGCACACGGAATCCGGGCACACGGAATCCGGGCACGAGAAGGCCCAAGGCAAGCAAGAGGCCGACAAGCATGGAGCCGGCGAGCACGTTAAGCCTGATGCGACGAAGCCGGGAGAGGCTCCGAAAGCATCTGAAGAATCAGCCGGGAAGCAGCAACAGGATCCATCCGCGAAGCCGGCCTGCGTAAACGTAGCAGAGGATGAAACACCCGCGGCCGCAAAAGGTGCGGAAAAAGCAAAAGAGCACGCGGATGCGGCACTTGCGAGCGATGCTGGCCATGCCCACGCGGAAGATGCATCGCATGAATCCCATGCGTTCGCGGTTCCGCCTCACCTGACAGGCACGGCGTGGGTTTTGGGACAGTTTGGCGACCGCGTGGTTTCGATCAGCTATTTCATCGACACCTTGACGGTGGTCATGTTCTGCATGGTGACCCTCATCGCAACGTGCATTCACTGCTACGCGATGGGGTACATGCACGACGAACTGCACGACATCACCGACAAGGAAGTGACGCTATCCAACGGGAAGACGCTGACGAGACCCGGCCGTTTTCCCCGATTCTTTCAATACCTTTCACTGTTCTGTTTCAGCATGCTTGGCTTGGTGCTGGCGGGCAACATTGCGATGGTATTCGTGTTTTGGGAATTGGTCGGTGCGTGCTCGTACTTTCTGATCGGGTTCTACATCGAACGGAAAAGTGCATCGACTGCGGCCAACAAGGCGTTTATCGTCAATCGTGTCGGCGACTTCGGGATGCTCATTGGCTTGATGGCGATTTGGACCAGCCTGGGTACGTTCTCCTTCGGAGACGTTGATCGTGACGATGCGGGGAATGTTCGCCCCGGAATTTTCTCGCAGGTGCGATCGCCCGACGGCGGTTTCGCGTTGGCGGTACCGGATGGGATGGTGCGGTTGGCTGCGAAGGAGCAAGCCGAGACGGTCGCTCGTGAGCATTCGGGCTTCGAAAATGTGCAGGCGATCGTCGATTCCCAGATGAATTCACAAATCCCGTCGATGCGGAGCGACGGGATCGGCTACTGGTTACTGGTGGTCGCCGGCATCGGCATTTTCTGCGGTTGCGTCGGCAAGAGTGCGCAGTTTCCACTGCATGTCTGGTTGCCGGATGCGATGGAAGGTCCGACTCCCGTGTCCGCGCTGGTGCACTCGGCAACGATGGTGGCCGCGGGGGTATACCTCGTCGGCCGATTCTTCCCGGTGTTCGCGCCGGAAGTGTTGCTGGTCATCGCTTCCGTGGGATGTATCACGCTGTTTATGGCGGCAACGATCGCGATTACCGCGACCGATATCAAACGCGTGTTGGCCTACTCCACGATCAGCCAACTGGGCTACATGATGCTATCGCTGGGCGTGGGCGGTTGGATCGCCGGCATGATGCACCTCGTCACGCACGCTTTCTTCAAGAGCTTGTTGTTTATGTGTTCGGGGTCGGTGATTCACGCCGTCCATACGAACGACATGCGGCGGATGGGCGGACTGTTTCGCAAGATGCCGGTGACAGCGATCACGATGCTGATCGGCTGCTTGGCCATCGCGGGCGTCGGTGTGCCGTTCGTCATCGGCTTTAGCGGGTTTTATTCCAAAGACAAGATCCTCGAGCAAGCCTATTCGTTCTCGTTGACCAATGCCGGCAACGCCTACGCGAATATTTTCTTCGTGATGGCGCTCGGCGGCGCCTCGATCACCTCGTTCTACATGTTCCGTATGTGGTTCATGACGTTCGTTGGCAAGCCGCGCGATGCGCACGCTTACGATCATGCTCATGAGTCCCCTCCGGTGATGTTTTTGCCGCTCGTCCTGCTGTCGGTATTTGCCATCGCCGTTGCCTGGGATCCGGTCATGATCGGCTACGGCGTGATTCCGATTGCGACGCTCTTGTGGCAAGGTTCGAAACGCGGGTGGTTCGCAGCCCTGCGGGGATCCGGCCATCACGGCGAAGATCATGGTCACGACAGTCATGGTCATGGCGGGCATCACAGTGGTGCGGACCAGGCACACGGTCATAGTGCGGGTAGCCATAGCGCCCATGGACATGCTGAAAGCCACGCTCATGACGATCACGCGGATCACGGTCATGCATCGGGGCACGGTCATCATGGATCGCACGGCGAGGGCGGTCCGATGCCTTGGAGCATGCGTGGTGTGCTGGTGATGGTCGCCGCCGCGCTGGTGGGTGGTTGGTTTATTTCGAAGGCGCTGCCGCATGATTTTCTCGGCGGACTGACGCTGGAGAGCATGCTGGAGCAGGCACGTCCTGCCGGAACGGCCGTCGATGCGGCCGGCTACTGGACGTCGATGGTTTGGCCCAACGAACATTCGTCGCACGCGGCGAACATTGTGGGACCGGTGGGCTGGTTTGCGACCGGCACTTGGGTGGTCGGGATCGGGCTGGCGGCCGCACTGTACGGCGTTGGCTACTTGAATCCGGAAGACGTTCGCAAGCAATTCGCTCCGATTTATCGCCTGCTGGTCAATAAATGGTGGTTTGACGAGCTGTACGACTGGTGCTTCATCCGTCCGACCCATGTGGTGTCGCGTGTGTTTGCGAACATCGATCGCAACTGGATCGACGGATTCCTGCACTTGGTGGCTCGCGTTACCAAGAGCTTTTCCAGTTTCTGGGCCCGGCTCGCGGATCAGACCGTCATCGACGGGTTTGTGAACCTGCTGGCGGCTTGGATGCATTCGTTGGGATTGTCGATGCGACAGGTCCAAACCGGAAAGTTGCGTCAGTACGTGATGTTCATTGTGGCGGGTGCGTTGGCACTCTTTGTGTTGATCAGTTTCTTCTGGAGTTCTACGTTCGCCCAATGATCCTGTTAGCGCGGATCCTGTTAGCGTCGATCCTGGTCGTGTGGAAGCCCATCGCAAGGCTGGAGTGCTAGTGAGAAAAACGACGGTGTGAGTTGCTTTGTCCAATTCGAGTGCCGTTCTGAAATCAAATACTGCTGAATATTGACATACTGCTGAGAATTGAAATTTTATGGAAAAGTATCACCTGCCCATTTGGTATTCGCTGCTCGTGTTTGCCCCTACGTTGATGGCCGCCGTGCTGGCGGTTGTCCCCGGGCGTCGAGAGAGTTTTCACCGATATGCCACGTTGGCGACGACGATTTTCGCGCTGGCCTGCACGTTGTTGTTGTTCATGGTGCCGGACAACGTGTCGAAATTTGATTCCGCGTCGGGTGAGATGCAGGGGTTGTTCAGCCTCGGATGGATTCCGACCTTCGAGATTTTTTACTCGATGGGCGTGGACGGCATCAGTTTTCCGCTGGTCCTGCTGACTTGCGTGGTCAGTATCCTGGCGATGGGAGCCAGTTGGTCGATCACGAAGCATGTCAAAGGGTATTGCATACTCTTTTTGCTCCTGTTGACCGGCATGCTGGGCTGTTTTCTGGCTCAGGACTTTTTCTTGTTCTATGTGTTCTGGGAAGTGATGCTGTTGCCGATGTACTTCCTTATCGGCATCTGGGGTGGTCCCCGACGCGAGTACGCGGCGATCAAGTTTTTCCTGTACACGCTGGCAGGCAGCGTTGCGATGTTGATCGCGATTTTGATGCTGTACTTCTATAGTGATTTGACCGATCCCCGACTGCGAGCTTTTGTCAACAGCGCCGAGGGGCAGGCGTTGTTTGCTGATGAGGGTCTTCGGAACCGGATCATTGAGGGAATGTCGAAGCGCGAGGCGCTGGCCGAAAAAGTGAAGGCTCAGGGCAATCTCAAGGATGCCATCGCGGTGATCGAGTCGGAACCGCAGGTGCCGGCGATCCACACCTTCAGCATCCTCGCCCTGCAGCAGATTGGTCAACATACCGATCAGTTTCACCATTTCGGTACCAATGAGGATGGTACGCCACGGTTGATCCTCGGGCATGGGCTGCAATGGTGGGCGTTCATCCTGTTGATGATCGGCTTCGTGATTAAGGTGCCGTCGGTCCCGCTGCACACTTGGTTGCCCGACGCGCACGTGGAAGCACCGACGCCGATTTCGATGATTCTCGCCGGCGTGCTGCTCAAGATGGGCGGCTACGGCATCGTTCGAATCTGCTACCCGATTTGCCCGCAAGGCGGGTATGAATTGGCAAACGTGGTTTGCGGAGTTGGCGTCGTCAGCATGGTCTATGGCGCGTTCGCGGCCTTGGCTCAAAAAGACTTCAAACGGATGGTGGCTTACAGTTCGGTCAGCCACATGGGTTACGTGGTTCTCGGTTTGGGAGTGTGGTCCGCGACTGGCGCGATGAATTACGACACGACGTTTTGGAACATGGGCGTACAGGGTGCCCTATTCCAGATGATCGCTCACGGGATCAGCTCGACCGGCATGTTCTTTATGGTTGGTGTCGTCTACGACCGCGTGCATCATCGTAATCTAGAAGAGTTTGGCGGTTTGTTCGGCCGCATGCCGGTGTACACGGCTCTGTCGATCGGAATCTTCTTTGCCGGCCTTGGCTTGCCCGGGCTGTGCGGGTTCATCGGCGAAGCGTTTGTCGTGTTTTCAGTTTGGGCCTACAGCGTGACATTGGCGGTGATTGCCGCGGCGGTGGTGATCCTTACAGCCGCATATATCTTGTGGGCTTTGCAGCGCGTGTATCTCGGTCCGGAATACAAAGGGCCGCACGGCGATCACTTGACTCCCAGCAATACCCGCGAAAACACCATCGCTGTCGTCATATTTGTGCTGGCAATCATCTGCGGCGTTTTCCCGCGTCAGACGTTGCTCGGATATATGGAGAATACGGTCAAGCGTCAGGTCGATA
>JBJOLO010000335.1:0-7701 GCA_046045565.1 Planctomycetota bacterium
GCACACCTCCGCGAGGACTTGGTCCGGCATTTCGGCCGCAGGCGTGCCCCGCCGCGGACTGAACGGAAAAAGATGCAGTTTCGAGAAGCCTGCAGCGCGAGACACGGCACATGTCTCAGCAAAGTCGGCCTCGGTTTCGCCGGGGAAGCCGACGATGATGTCGGTGGTCAGCGCGGGATTCTTGAGCGATCGCCGAATCAGGTCGCAGCGATCCAGAAACATTTTCGCGCTCCATCGCCTTCGCATCCCTCGCAGGATGCGATCCGAGCCGCTCTGCAAACAAATATGCAAATGCGGACAGACTTTGTCCTCGTGTTGCTGCATCACTTCGATCAGTTCGCGCGTGACCTCGGTCGCTTCGATACTCGACAAACGCAGTCGAAATTCACCCGGCAAGGTCGCGAGCCGCTCGACCAAGTGCGAGAGCCGGATCCATTGCTCCTTCGGTTTGCCGAAATTCCTGTCAACGCCGTAGTGGCCCAGATGAATACCGGTGAGCACGATTTCGCGATATCCATTCGCGACCAATCGCTGCACTTCCTCCACGATCGGCTCCGGATCGCGACTCGACATCGTCGGTCGCACGTACGGAATGATGCAGTAACTGCACCGCAGGAGGCAGCCATCCTGCACCTTGATGAACGCGCGATGGTGATTGCTGAATTGCGAGATTCCCGTCGGGATATCGACCACGCCAAATCGACCAAGCAGGTCAGGAATCTCACGCTTGTCGGTTACCACCTCTGCGACGCCCGGCAGGGCAGCGATCTCTTCCGGAGCACGCGTTGCGTAGCAGCCCATCACCACCAGGCGGGTGTGAGGATTCTCTTTTGCCAGGCGACGAATGGCCTGACGGCTTTTGGCGTCGCCTTCGGACGTAATCGTGCACGTGTTCACCACGCACACATCGGCCGCTTCGTCCGAAGCCGCATCGCGATATCCGGCCCGTACCAGTCCCTCGCGCACCAGTTCGGTCTCGTACTGGTTCACCTTGCAGCCCAACGTCAACGTTCGCAGCGTCTGACTCATCCGTTTGAGGTCCTTGCCAGGGTCGGCGGTAGTTCGAAGCGATTATCGTGCTGACGACTGAACCGGTGGCGAGAGCAAGTCAGCAGATCGCATCGACCCAGCCTGTTCCGCGTTGATTTCCGAGTGACACGGCACGCAGTCGGACCGACGGTAAGTCGACGGCCTGACGAACAACATGCAGGGAGATGCCCGAAAACTACTCCGCAGGTTCGATCGTCGCCCACATCGCGCCTTGACATTGCTTGATGAGCGGATCCGGTCCGAAGCCGTGGATCTGGTCCCGCTTGAGTTCGGCGTGTTCGAGCGTGGTGGTCAAGCAAATCGCTTTACCACGCGAGTCGACTTCCTTGGCAATCAGTTTGCCACGGGTCGTCGGATGCCCAAACAGCTTTTGCATCATCGCGATCACGTAGTCGTAGGTGTGGTGATTGTCGTTCCAAAGCACGACGTGATAGCGCGGAATTTGTCGAGGCTTGGCCTTCCGGGGTTTCGATTTCGATTTCGTGCCAACCGCCGAACCGCTAAGCGACTTCATGCCGGGCAGGGACTCTTCTGCATTCTTCGATTCGTCTCGAGCCATAATTCACCTTGCCAACGCACTCTCACCTTGCCAACACAACTTGCTCACTCAATGTACGCGCTCACTTTACCAAGTCACTCGGCCAATTCGCTGGGCCAAGTCAGTGCGACATGCAGTACTCGCACGCGACTTTTCCCGCAAACACGGGGATCGGCACAGGCATGGTTTAGCCGGGCTCGCAAGGATCAGGTCGGCGTCGGATCCTTGCGACTTCTTGGTCGCAGGGAGCCGGGTCGGGGCCGGCACGGAGTCGGGTAGCCGAATAGGCTCGCCTGCGGCTTTCGATTATATTGTCTCGCGAAATCGAACGCCATGAGTTCACTCGTTCGGGGGAAAAAATCCGTGGCGATCCCGTACCGTCCCGGCAGGTTGACTTTCCCGTCCCGGTAGGTCGAAAGGTGAGGAACATGAAAGACATTCTGGACCATATTCACGAACAGCAAACGCAATCGGAAAACGACTTATGCGAATTGCTGACGATTCCCAGCGTCAGTGCCGACTCCCAACGGCGCGGGGACGTTCGCCGGGCTGCCGAATGGGTTGCGAATCGGTTCAAAAAATTAGGTCTGGAGACGCAGGTGGTCGAGACCAGCGGCCATCCGCTGGTGCTGGCCGAGTCGCCGGCCGTCCCCGGTGCCCCGACCGTGTTGGTGTACGGCCACTACGATGTGCAACCACCCGATCCGCTGAACGAATGGATCAGTCCGCCGTTCGAGCCAACGCGACGCAATGGAAACCTCTATGCACGAGGTGCGACCGATGATAAAGGGCAGTTCATGACGCACGTCCTGAGCACCCAGGCATGGTTAAAGACGCGTGGCAAGTTGCCGGTCAAGCTGAAGTTCTTAATCGAAGGTGAGGAAGAAGTTGGTAGTCAAGGTTTGAATGAATACCTGGAAAAGCCTGAAGCCAAGAAGTGGCTGGCCTGCGACGTGGCGGTAATCAGCGACACGTGCCAGTTTGCTCCGGGCCAACCCGCCATTACCTACGGGCTGCGCGGCATTGCATACTACGAATTACGGCTAACCGGGCCGAAGCAGGATTTGCATTCGGGCACCTTTGGCGGCGGTGTCACCAATCCGGCCAATGCGCTGTGCCGCATCCTGGCATCGCTCATCGACGCGCAAGGTCGGATTCAGATTCCGGGATTCTACGACGACGTGGTGGCGCTTACCGATCGCGAACGGAAGCAGTTCGCTGCGCTGCCGTTCGACGAACAAGACTTCCAGAATCAAATCGGGGTAAAGGGACTTACGGGGGAGGCGGGCTTTACAACGTTGGAACGTCGCTGGGCGAGGCCGACCTTCGATATCAACGGCGTCTGGGGCGGTTATCAAGGCGAGGGCGCGAAAACGGTTCTGCCCGCCAAAGCCGGTGCCAAGTTCAGCTTCCGGCTCGTTCCCAACCAGGATCCACACAAGATCTCCGAGTCGCTGAAGCAATTCCTGCACACGCTGTGCCCGCCCGGCATCACGATGGAATTGATCGACATGCACGGCGCGACCGGTGTGCTTGTGCCGCTCGATAGCCCCTACATGGCTGCCGCCTCCCGCGCTATCGAAGTCGGCTTCGGCAAATCGCCGGTCTATATTCGCGAAGGTGGTTCCATTCCGATCGTAACGAAATTCAAAACGGCACTCGGTGTCGACACGCTGCTGTTGGGATGGGGGTTGAACGACGACAACGCGCATAGCCCCAACGAGAAATTCAATCTCGCCGACTTCCAACGCGGCATTCAAGCCAGCGCCCAACTGTGGCACGAATTAGCCGGCTGTTCAGCCCAAGCCTAAAGAAGTCAAAGCCTACATAAGTCCTGGCGTCGAGAAATCGGCTCACGCGGCAATCACTTCAAACAACCATTCGCAGAGTAACGCTGAAGAACAAGGATGCAGGGAAATGCTTGATCGCAAGTTCATCGTGGAAAATGCCGAGTCCGTAAAGTTGAACTGCCGGAATCGCGGTGTGAGTGCCGATGTCGATACGCTCGTCGAAATCGAAACGAAGCGTCGGGAAAAGTTGCAGGAAGTGCAGGAGTTGAACCGGCAAGCGAACGAGGTCGCGAAAACGATCGGCCAGACGAAGGACGCTGCGGAGCGCGAAGCCCGTAAAGAGAAAGGTAGGCAACTCCGCGATCAGAAAGATGCGAGTCAAGCCGAGCACGATCGGTTGGACGAGCAGGCGCAAGCGATCCAAAACACCGTGCCGAATATGACCCACCCGGACGCACCGATCGGCGGCGGTGATGATGCGAATCGCGAAGTGCGGCGCGGCAAGACCCCCGTGCCCCAGTTTTCTTTCAAGCCGCTCGATCATGTGGCGATCGGCGAGCGTCTGGATCTGTTTGATCTCGAGGGCGGATCGCGCACAACGGGACACGGGTTTTATTTCCTCAAGAACGAGGCGGTGTTGCTCGAGTTGGCCCTGCAGCGCTACGTCGTGCAGATTCTGCTCGAAGAAGGATTCACGATCACCACGACCCCCGACTTGGCTCAGGATAAGATTTTGTACGGCATCGGTTTCATGCCGCGGGGTCCCGAGACGCAGGTTTACAGCATCGAAAACTCCGACCTCAGTCTGGTCGGCACGGCGGAGATCACACTGGGCGGTTTGTTCAGCGGTCAGACGCTCGAAGAAGATCAACTACCACTCAAGATTGCCGGCATCAGCCATTGTTTCCGCACCGAAGCGGGAGCGCACGGACGGGCAACGCGCGGCATTTATCGCGTGCATCAGTTCACGAAGGTGGAAATGTTTGCGTACACCGCTCCCGACAACAGCGATGCAATGCACGACTACATCTGCGGCCTGGAATGTCGCATCTTCGACGGTTTAGGAATCCCGTATCGCGTGATCGATACGGCAACCGGCGACCTCGGTGGTCCTGCCTATCGCAAGTTCGATCTGGAAGCATGGATGCCGGGTCGCGGCGAGGCCGGTGAATGGGGCGAGGTGACGAGTACCTCGAATTGCACCGACTATCAATCGCGACGTCTCGACATCCGCTTCCGGACGAAGGGGGAGAAAGGGACGCGGTACGTTCACACCCTGAACGGGACCGCGGTGGCCATTACCCGCGCCATGATTGCGATTCTTGAAAACTATCAGCAGGCGGACGGATCGGTCCTGATTCCCGAGGTGCTGCGTCCATGGGTTGGCAAGGATCGGATACCGGCTCGCGGCTAGGCACTGTTCGGCTTCGTTTCTTTACGTAACCCCAAGCCGTTGGGATGAATGCGAGGGGCAATGTCCGGACCGTTGGCCCTGGCGACTTGTTGTCTTCCACCCCGACCCGTTGGATTGGGCTAGGCAAACGACTGGGCCTTCGGTCAGGCGGCGGAGAATTGGCCGGCGCCGTCGTGACGACCGTGTCCGTACGGCCGCTTTTGTTGCGTTGTGCAGCGCGATCCGGTATGTTCGCGACCGATGCGTAGCGAACTGCTGAATACCGAACCGGCACCGCCAACGGTTTCCGCCGGGAACCGTTCGAAGCGGATGGTGTTGCTGGTCGCTTTTCTTGGCTGGCTGTTCGCGGGCGTGCAGATGTCGATCACCCCGCTGGTCAGTCAATCCGCGACGCAGGATTTTCTGCGACACGATCAGGAGCCGACACCGCGGGTGGTCGTGACGACTTGGTTCGCGCGCTACAACGCTACGTTCCTATTCGGCGCCGCGGCCGGCGGCGCGATCTTTGGCTGGTGCGGCGACCGTTGGGGACGCGCGAAATCGCTGGGGGCGAGTATCTGCTGTTATTCGCTCTTCAGTTTCCTGGCGATTTTCGCGGCGACGCCTGAGCAGTTTATCGTGATGCGATTTCTGGGCTGCCTGGGCATCGGCGGTACGTGGCCCAACGCGATCGCGCTGGCGGGTGAAACCTGGTCGGCTGTCTCCCGCCCCGTGTTGGCAGGGGTGATCGGCACCGCCGCCAATGTAGGTATTGTTCTGATGGGGCTCATTGCCTGTTTCGCGAAAATCACACCCGATCATTGGCGCTGGGTCATGGTGCTTGGCAGCACCTCGATTCCGATCGGACTGTACGCCTGGCGATACCTGCCGGAATCGCCGAAGTGGCTGGAGAGTCGCACGCACTCGCCGAAGCAACACGCAAGTCCCTTGCGCGAGATCCTCGCCCCGCCGCTCCTGTTCCCAACCCTCATCGGAATTGTGTTGGGAGCGATTCCGCTTTTCGGCGGTTGGGGTTGCACGAATTGGCTCGTCCCCTGGGCGGATCATGTTGGTGCCAAGACCGATCCGTCGCTCAAGGCGTGGACGCAAGTCTATCGATCCTTCGGGGCCTCGCTCAGCAGCCTTGCCGGCGGTTGGCTCTCCGCGCGGATCGGCGTACGTACCTCGTACGTGCTCTACAGCCTGTCGTCGCTTTGCATCGGTCAATACATCTACCGATCGCTTGATCCGCTCCACCCGCAGTTCGGATTCTGGGTGTTCATGCTGGGAACCACTTCGGGATTCTATTTCGGTTGGCTGCCCCTTTGCCTGCCCGAGTTTTTTCCCACGCATGTGCGTTCGACTGGTGCGGGCGTTACGTTCAACACGGGACGCATCCTCACCGGACTGGGTGTGCTTGGCGCCGGATACCTCAGCAGTCTTGCCTTTTTTGGCGGCGACTATGCCAAGATCGGCTCGGTCACGAGCCTCGTCTTCGGACTGGGGATCGTATTCGTCTGGTTCGCGCCCCGCGTCGGACTGGATGCGGCAAACGCGACGAAACGTGTGCCGCAGTCTGCTGAGAAGGTCTGATACTCGAGCGCGACGTGCACCACGGTCTCATCCCTATCGCTGCGGAACCAGCTGCCGATGAATCTCGTCGAGGATCATCTGCTCGAGTTTCGGGGACCAGATGGTCGGTTGGCCGTAGAGTGGCATCGAGCCGCCACCCTCGTAACCGCCTTCTTTCAAGACACGCACCGAAGGAATGTAAGCCATGACGTCGTTGGCATACCCGGCGACCCAGGTTCGGTTGCCCGCGAGTTCCTGTTTGATTCGGATTGCGTAATCGACAACCACTTCGCCACCCAACACGACCCATTGGACTTCGTTACCGATATTCCAACTGGCCACAGGAAACGGATACGTGCCCGGTAAGGTTCGACCCGCATCCAGTTCGGCCAGCATCAGCTTGGCGCGGGCCGCCACATAGTTCGTGGTCGATTCGGATTCCTTGACCCATTGCTCGCGGTTGGGAATCGCGTCGAAAGGCAAATCGATTTCGCGATACTGAGTTTTTAACGTGCCCGTAACCGGTTTCATGGGACGATCGAGCACTTGCTGCACGGCGGTCGCCAGTTTGCGGCCGTAGGTGCGAGCCAATTCCACTTCCCGCCTCGGCAACGGATTTTGATCCGCACCACATCCCGCCCAGAACATCGCCACACAATCGGGATAGACCATCTCGAGATCGGATTGCGCAAAGCCCGGGTAGTCGGCACACCATTGGTAGAGGCTCAAGACCGTCGCATGACACGCATATCCAAACAGCACGCTGATCAGCTTGCCCTCGGCGTTGCGCACCGCCAGCACCGGCACGTCGTGATCGAACGGACCTTTGAGTTGACCTGCGGTGCGCAATGCGGGAACGTTTGCCTCCGCATTGTTCCGCCGATTCACGGCAAACGTCGACAATCCGCTATCCCACGTCAATGCGGCGGGCGCGAGTCGCGAGATCGCTTCGCCGACGATCGCTTCGATTTGCTCTTCGAGTCTTTTCGCGTACGACTCCACCAACTTTTGCTGGTCGGGGGGAATCACGTGATAGTGCATCGGTCCCAAGTTCTTTCCCACGACTGGTCCGGAGTGCGTGTGCGAAGTGCAAATGGCGATCTGGGAACGCGACAGCGAAAAACGTTGTTCCAACCGTTTGCATAGCGACAGTGAAAGTTCGCGATCGATACCGACCAGATCAAGCGTGATCACAACCCCGCGGTTTCCTTCGGGATCGCGCAGCACCAGCGCTTTCGCCCACAAGTCGCTGATGAATCCGTCTGCGGGGTGCGCCCGACTGCCGTACCCCGCCATCCACATCGGAACTTCAGGCGTGATCTTGGTCTTCGCGACGCCCGCTTGCCAAGTCGGTGCCT
>JBJOLO010000380.1:0-10916 GCA_046045565.1 Planctomycetota bacterium
AACCGTCTTTCGCAGTATAAATAGGCCGCGCGATGGTCACCAGTGGCAGAAAAACAAAGGCCCTGGCGAACGTCTACTCAGGCCGGAAAGGCACACCCAATGATCGCTACAACCGCTACGGCCGTGTTCTAGCTTAGGCGAAACGCCCCGTTTGTGTGAAAACATCGCGAAAATGCCGGCCGGGCCTGCCTTGCTCTTGACCTCTTCGACCGCGACTCCTACCCTTCGCCCCACTATGCGTCGCTACTGCACCCTTATCCTGCTGCTTTTGCTATCGACACTCGCTGCGAGGGCGAACGAACCCGCCGATGCGTCGCGATTTTTGATCTTGCGAAACGGCCAGGTGCTGGAAGGTAGCATTCTGCAGTTAGGCGACCGATACCAAGTCACCCTGGCAAGCGGCGGAGAATTGCGCGTTCCCACGCGGCAGGTCGAGTTCTGTGCTGAATCGCTGGAACAGGCATTCGAACAAAAACGCGGCGAACTTTCGCCAAACAGCATTCGAGCTCGCCTGGAACTGGTCGAGTGGTGTCTCACCCATCGGCTCTTCGAACAAGGTGCCTCGGAATTGTCCAAGGCCATGTATCTCGAACCACGCCATCCCAAGATCGCGATGCTGGAGCGACGACTTCGAGCCCTGACCGATCCCCGGAATGGCGGGCGAGCAGCTGCGAGTGACTCGAAAGCGAGGCCCGATTCACGATCCGTCGCCGAGAATGATGCAGACGCCACATCGCCTACTCAACAAGGCTCGCCCACGCGACAAGGCTCGTCTGCTCAACCTGCAGCGCCTGCTCAACAGGCTTCGGACCGCTTCCCCGTACAGCGTGCAGGCTACGAGGAACCATCGGGCCGCGCCCGATCCGGCGTCGGAGAAAGTTTGAATCGCAGCGATCGCTCGCCCTCATCCGAGGCAAACTCGTCGCCAGTGGAACTTGACCTGTCTGCTAAGGATATGGACGAATTCGTACAGGCCATCCAACCGTTCATTTTGAATCGTTGTGCAACCAATAATTGTCACGGGTCGGCCGAGTCTTCCGACTATCATTTGATCCGACCTCCGCAGGGGAAAACGCTGGTACGGGGCCTCACACTGCGAAACTTGCGAGCAACGCTCGCTCAGATCGACCGCGACGCACCGCTCGCCAGCCCGCTTTTGACCGTTCCCAAATCGCCTCACGGCAATGCCAGCGGACCGGTCTACGGACCAACCACGGAGGCATTCGTCAAACGACTCGCCGCCTGGACCGAACGCATCGCGAATCCGTCGGGACTCAAGGCCCTGGATTCACAGCCCATCGACCTGCAACCCATCACACCCCGAGCTTCGAAGGCCGTAACCGCCGTTCCGAGCGAGTCGACGCGAAACGACGAAGAAAACGATGTGACGGATGCGGCTTTTTCCGACGAACTCTCTCCGGCGAAAGACCGAATAAAAACCTCGGGAACGAAAGGAAAAGGCCGATCTCGCGTTTCTGACGCGACCTATGTGCCAAAAGATCCTTTCGATCCCGAAGTATTCAATCGAAAATACCATCCCGTGAAAGCCGACACACAATCGGATGACGGATCGGATAGCGTATGGGATGGCCAGTCTGATGAGCCGACGCATCACCCGAAATCGAAAGTCGGGGTTGCGATGGAGCCCAGCGAGTCGGTTCGTCGCTCGCGTTAGCGATATCGGCCCGATGTGATTTGATAATTGGCCGATTGAACGTCGGCCAATTGAACGTCGGCTGAGCGCAAGCCGGCGAGGCTGGAACGGACTCGCCGTATCTCGACATGGCAGATTCTCCTCGCCGAACTCCGACTCCTATCTATAGTGACCAGGACGGGCAATCGCGCCGAAGGCGTGTTGCAGCTAGCGACCGGCAAGATTCAGCACCGGAAGCGTCCCCAATCCGCGGCATGTTCTCGTCTCGAGCGAAGTTTTCGTCTCGGACCTAGGGAGAGCGACTTGGTCAAAACGCGAGGCGACTTCGTCGAATCCGCTCGCGTGCCCGCAAAAGACCATTAGAAACAGACCGAAAAATACCAATCTGCGTCACAGATTGGCCGCACTCCTCCTCCCCGTGGAATAATATTGTCGAGTAGAATGTTGCATCATCATTTCAGGCTGCGAAACTCGATTGAGGAATGAGCGGCAAGCTTACGGAAGTGCAGGAGAGCGATGGAGCAAGAACCTCAAGATCAACGACCTGGTGAGCCCTCAGGAGCGCGTCGCTCGCCACCGCCAGCCCGCCCGGTCCGGCGGAGCGTCTGGCTGCTGTTGCTGATTATTTCCGCCGTCCTGTTCATCACCAGCCTGCGCTCGACCCCTCAGGTTTCGCTCGTCAAGAACTATCGTTTTTTTGAAGACCAGGTGCGGGAGGGCAACGTCCTGGAAGTCGAGATCGGCGATAAAGAGTTAACGGGCAAGTTTAAGACGCCGCCGATGGCTCCCGAGGAGTACGATTCGAAAAATGAACCGATCCGGCCCCGCGCTACTTACAAGAGCAACTTCTCGGTTGTACTTCCGCAAACCGAAGAGGGGCAAAACAAACTCCGCGAACTGCTTGACTCCAAGCAAGTTCCCATCAGTTTCCGCCGCTCCGATCAGGACGCGGTTCAGACGTTCTGGCTAATCGCCTTGCTGCTGTTGCCGATTTTGATGTTCGCGTTCATTTGGTTTCAATTCCGCAAGACACGGGATCAATTGTCGGGTGGCGGTTTCCTGTCCGGTTTCAGCCGCAGTCCGGCGAAGCGGTATGAGGGCGCGAAGCAGGTCATCACCTTCAAGGACGTGGCGGGGCTCGAGGGAGTGAAGGCCGACCTGTTGGAGCTTGTGGAATTCTTGAAGAACCCGGACAAGTTTCGCAAGCTAGGCGGCAAGATTCCCAAAGGCGTGCTGCTGATGGGGCCGCCGGGTACGGGAAAAACGTTGTTGGCTCGCGCGATTGCGGGCGAGGCCGGTGTTCCGTTTTTCTCCGTGAATGGCTCTGAATTCATTCAGATGTTTGTCGGCGTGGGTGCGAGTCGCGTGCGCGACCTGTTTCGGACGGCGAAAGACGCCGCCCCATCGATCATTTTCGTCGACGAGATTGACGCAGTCGGACGCCAACGCGGTGCGGGACTCGGCGGTGGCCACGACGAACGCGAGCAGACACTGAACCAGATCCTCGGCGAAATGGATGGCTTCAGCCCCTCGGAGACGGTGATTGTGGTGGCTGCCACCAATCGCCCTGATGTGCTTGATCCAGCCCTGCTTCGCCCCGGCCGGTTTGATCGACACCTGAATGTCGGGCGACCGACGCTCAAAGGCCGCGTCGAGATCTTCAAAGTCCATGTCCGCGATGTACCGCTGGCCGATGATGTCGACCTGGAAATGCTGGGCGCGAGTACCGTGGGACTCACCGGTGCCGACATCCATAACATTGTGAACGAAGCAGCATTGTGGGCTGCCCGACACAACAAATCGAAGGTGGATCGATCCGACTTCGACTACGCACGCGACAAGGTCTTGATCGGTGCAAAACGCGAAGAAGTTTTGCAACCGGACGAAAAAGAAAAAACGGCCTACCACGAAGCGGGGCATACCCTGGCCGCCTGGATGTTGCCGGGCGCGCGACGCGTGCACAAAGTCACGATCATTCCGCGAGGCCGAAGTCTAGGCAGCACCCAGATGCTGCCGGCAGAAGATCGCATGAACATGTCGGAATCAGAATTACTCGATCACCTCGTCGTCATGCTGGGTGGCCGCGCTGCCGAACAGATGATCTATAGCCAAACAACGGTCGGCGCCGAAAACGATCTCGAACAAGCCACCGGACTCGCACGACGCATGGTCACCCACTGGGGTATGAGCGATCGGTTGGGGCCGGTTAGCTACAAGCAATCCGACGACGACCCGTTCCTCGGCCGCGAAATCCATCGCGGACGGCCGTTCAGTGAACGCACCATGGAAGTAATCGACGAGGAAGTGGCCCGCATCCTGCACGAGGCCGACCAGAAAGCCGGACAACTGCTGACCACGCATCGCGACAAGCTGGTTACGATTGCGGAGAACCTGGTAAAGGAAGAGGAACTCGACGAAAAAGAAATCGAGAACCTCATCGGCTCATCTGCTCAACCCGCACGCCCTGAAGCCCCGAAAGAAGCTCGGTAGCACATACGCACGGCTGGCTCCTCGCTCACTCACTACTCCCTGATCGTCCCCTGATCGACTACTCGGCACCTTCTCCCGCGGGAGCCGCCTGATGCTGAGCGACCTCGCGATTGAGGAATTTGCGGACATCGGCCGCACCGTAAGCGCCGGTCAGCTGCGTTCGACGCCATCCGTCCTTGGTGCGTGTGAAAAGGATCAGTTGCGGAATCGTGCCACCTCGCATGAGCTGGTCGGCGAGGTCTGATTCGCGATCGCAGTTGACCACGGTGGGGATGACGTCGTCCAGTTGTCCGGCCTTCTCGAGGGCAGGGAGCGTCGCGTTTTTCATGGTACGGCAACCGGGGCACCAGTCTGCACCCACGAGCACAAGCAATGGCCGCCCCGTTTCCTGCATCTGGCGATATCCCTCGGCATAATTCCCCGAGCTCACCGGCTTGGCGGAAGTGGCGGGCTTGGCAGCCGCTGCGGGCTGGGAATTCCCGGTAGCTTTTGCCACGTCGGCAGACGTTTGATCCGCTCCCGCGACCACGCCGACCAGGGGTGACAACGCCACGTGAGGGTGCAGTCCCGTGGAACTTACGGCGGCAAAGAACAGCAGGCCGAAGGCCGTTGGTTGCAATTTCATCGAAACAATCCTATTTGTTGCAGGGAACGCTTACGTCCACGGTCCGCAAACCGGTCATGGCAGGCTGGACGGAAAGTCCTCAAGGATACTTCGAATTCTGTCGAGGAAAAGCCTTGCTGTAACGCGACGTTGTATTTTCGTGTTGCGGTCGGGGAAGCTATAATGCCGCCGACCGCTTACGGACCTGAGCACCTCTCGATTTCGCATGAAGCTTCGCGTTGGCATTATTGGATTAGGTGAGGCCTGGGAGACCCGGCATCGCCCTGCGTTACGCTCGCTGGCGGACCGCTTTGAAGTGCGGGCGTTCTGTTGCGACGTTGCGCACTTAGCGGAGCAGGCATCGCGCGAGTTCAACGCCATTGCGTGTGACGGATTCCGCTCGCTGGTGAATCGCGACGACATCGACGCGGTACTGGTGCTTTCTCCCGACTGGTATGGTCCGCTGCCGATCTATGCCGCGTGTGATGCCGGCAAAGCGGTTTACTGGGCCGCGGCACTCGATGTCGACATGGAGCAGGCGCGCGAAATTCGCGAGCGGGTAGAAAAAGCCGGCATCGCCTTCATGGCCGAGTTTCCGCGGAGGCTGAACCCCGCGACGCTCCGCTTAAAGGAACTGATCGCGACTCGCCTTGGCCGCCCGGAACTGGTCTTTTGTCACTCCCGCGTGGCGGTCGAGTCCAAAAAGGACCGGCGCAACGTCCACCCGTACTCGATTATGATCCGACATCTGATGGAACTGGTGGACTGGGTTCGCTATGTCGTGGGACGAGATCCGACGTCGGTGGTCGGCGTTCGCCACGACACCCAGAGCGGCAACGAAAACTATCAGATGATGAGCCTCGATTTCTCGATGCCGGATTCGCTGGGGTCAGGCCCGCTGGCGCAAATCAGCTGCGGCCATTACATGCCGGCCAGTTGGCACGAGGCGATCACCTATCGACCTCCGGCAGGGCTGCAGGTTTGCTGCGAACGGGGCATCGCGTTCATCGACCTGCCGTCGTCACTCGTCTGGTTCGACGAAGCAGGCCGTCACATGGAGTCGCTCGAGAGCGAGCGGCCCGTGGGCGAACAACTCTTGCGCCACTTCCATCGGGCTGTGACCAGCCTCGTGCTGCAAACACGTGACCTCGAAGATGCCTATCGAGCACTGAAGATCGTGCTCTCGGCCCGCCGCAGCTTTGTCGACTCGCAGCGATGCTGGCTGGAGTTCTAGCCACGGTTACGAGCTCGTTGCGGTTCCGAACTCGCCACGTTTGCGAAGCCGGCGAATGGACTGAGCGTCAGCACGAACCGACGAAATGGGGCGTCTCGCCAAGCTGAATGGCTAGGTTTCCCGCAAAAGTTCGCGAGACCCATTCGCACCGATGCAAGGCTCCGCTCAAGCAAGAGGACAAAGCACTGCTCCGTTACGGCGCGTCGAACTCGACTGGCTCTCAGCGGAACCATTATCTGTGGAACGGCTCTTCCACGTTCTTGTAGGTCTCAAGAAACCGGGCCAATCGATGAAAATCGCTGTCGGGCTTGATGTAGCGCACAACCGTGACCAAGTTCTCCTGATTCACCAGGCTTTCAAAGTCAACGTAGTGCAAATCTAACTGCCCGGAAACCGACACCATCACCCCGTTCTTGCCCGCTTCCGCCAAGGCGCGATAGGCACCGACACCCAATTGGCTGCCGAGCATCACATCAAACGCATGGGGCTTGGCACATCGCGATTCATAACCCAACTGCAAGCCGGTCACCTTGCGTTTCTTGCCCGTTTTCTTCTCGTAATTGGACGACACCAATTTAGCGAACAGCCTGCCGAGGTTGATCTCGGAGATTGCGATGTGCCCGTGATCATCACGGGGAATGCCCTTGAGGTATTCTCCGGGGAGCATTTCCGCGAGTCCTTCCGCGAGCACGATCACTCCGTATTTTTTGCTCTCACCCTCGCGCGTAACCATCATCTCGGTGATGCGGTCGATCACGCGATCGATCACCATGACGGTGCGAGAACGTTCCTGGCCGGTAGCCGGATCCTTTTCCACCTCGGTGGCTCGATAGGGTCCGCGAATATCTTCGACGCTCAGCACCATACTGGCCTCGCCGGCAATCGCAGCACCGTACGCCAACCAACCGGCGCTGCGGCCCATGGTTTCGGCAATGTAGTACGATCGGCCGGCTTCCGCATCGGCGAGCAGGTTCCGGATTTCGCCCGCCAGAAAATCAACCGCCGTAAAATAGCCGAACGTAAAATCGATGCCGTGGTAATCGTTGTCGATGGTCTTCGGAACATGCACGACCGGCATGCGAACGGCATCAGGCGGCAGCTGATCCTGGAACATCTTGAACTTATTCGCGGTCTTCAGCGTGTCGTCGCCACCGATCGAGATTAATGCCTCAACGCCTAATGAACGCAGGCCCTCGTATACGCGGCGGAGCGGCCCGGATCGTTCCGGATCTTTCAGGTGGTCAGGGTGCGAAACATGCTTGCCGGGATTGGTCCGAGCCGTGCCAATGAGAATGCCCTGTGAATTGCGCGTGCGTCGCAGGGTCTGATGATCGATCAGAATGTAATCTTTCCCTTGCTCCAACGGACGTTCCGGCTTGTAGTCCGCCAGACTTGAATACCCGTAGAGAACGCCCACTACCTCGGTATCGTTGCGCAAAAAAGAAACGGCTGCGGTGGAAATGACCGCATTTGCTGCGGGTGCGGGTCCTCCCGCAAACACCATGGCGACACGACGAAACCGACGCTTCAACAATGACGGACTCGACATTCGTTATCTCTCCCTCTGAGCAATTTTGGCTCGGCAATTTTCCGACGAATTGTACTGATCGATGCCCTCGACGCCAAACCCCCATCCGCTCCAGCGGGGGTGCGGAGCCTCCCTTCTTCGCAACCATTTCTCCCGCGACGCGCTGCATCCTCCTGCGACGCACTGGATTGTCTCGCGAAGCATTGCCCGCCAAGGCATGGTGGTCAGGCACCGCACTTCACTCGCCGCGCATGGTCGGGATATTCGCCATCCACTGCCGGAGCATTCAACGCTTCTCACGACTTCGAACTCGCTTGCGAAACCACAAGGGGACGAAGTCAACCACCAAGAGCGATTAAGGTACGGCAAATCGCCATTGATTGCAGGGCACAGCGATCACCCCCTTGCATGCCGCGGCGAGCCAAATACGGAAGTCAGAGCGCATCCCGGAAAAAACGCGTGCGCGAATTCGCTTCATCGCGAGCGGAAGGGGACCGCCATAGAACGCCACTTCATCGCTTAGGCGGCGGGTTTCAGCGTCACAGGGCTCGGGGTGATTCCCGCGCTGACGCGGGCGGCGGACACAATTTGCTCGGCAACCCGCAACGCTCGAAGAGCCTGGGCCCCCGTCACGAGCGGTTCACGACCTTCGCGAATCGATGCTGCGAAGTCGATTTGCTCTTCGGCGATCGCATTGATCGGATCGAGCTTCAGCGTCGTGGCCGGCAACACATCTTCGAATAATCGCTGCTGGTATTGGGCCCGCTCGGAGGGCGAAATGGACTGCGGATCAAAGCGACCCTGACGAAGCGCGGTGCAGCGATCGACGATTGTGACTCCGGGGGCGGAGAAATCGACCACCGCGTGGCCGTGGGCGGCGTACAGTTGCATCGTCCGTTCGGCCTTCGCCGAGACCCGAGATGCCCGCAGCAACGCGACACGCCCGTCCGCGAATTCGAGCCTCGCATGTGCGACATCCTCATGCGGACCAATCACGGCAACGCAAGAAGCTTGCACGGCGACAACCGGAGCCGGACAACGCGAAAGAATCAGATCGAGGTCATGGATCATGAGATCATGCACGACGCCGATATCGGTGGACCGGAATGAATAACTGCTGGTGCGCGTCGCTTCGAAATAACGGACCTGGTTCCATTCCGGGCCGAGTGCCGCCCATGCGGGGTTAAACCGTTCGACATGTCCGACCTGCAAAACGACGCTCGCATCCCGCGCGATTTCAACGAGTTCGGCGGCCTGGGAGACGGAGTCTGCCAGCGGCTTTTCCACCAGCGTGTGGATCCCGTGCTGCAGCAGATCCCGAGTTACTTGATGATGAAAAGTCGTCGGTGTAGCGACAATGGCCGCATCAATATGACCGAGCAGCGATTCGCAATCGGCATGATGCGCAACACCAAGTTCTTCCGCCAAGGCGCGACGAGACTCCGGCATGGGATCGACAATCGCCACGAGATCCATGCAGCCACCCTGCTTGGCCAGGCGACCATGAATACGCCCCAAGTGTCCGGCACCAATCACTGCAACGCGAGGCAATTTCACGCGGCATTCCTCCGACGTTCTCGGCAGCGGCCATGCCGTCCTTCCTGCTGCTGCTGAATGAAAGTCAGCAGATAATTGACGGCGGGAACCAACTGCGACTGAGATCTAAGCATTTCGCGCGCGTGATCGAGTCCGACCTGCGCGCGGTACAAGAGCCGATGCGCCTCATGCAAGGCGGCAACCACATCTTCCGGAAAATCATTCCGCTTCAACGCCACCACGTTAATGCAGCGCGGACGAGCAGGAGATCCCTCGGCCAGCACGTACGGCGGCACATCGTGCATCACGCGACTCAGGCCGCCGATGAAACTGTAACTGCCGATCGTGGTGAAATGATGAACACCGACACCGCCCGAGAGCGTCGCATCGTCGTGAATATGAACGTGACCGCCCAGCAACGTGCCATTGGCCATCACAATTCGATCACCCAACCGGCAATCATGCGCCACATGGCAATTCGCCATCAAGTAGCAGTGATTCCCAACCGACGTGATCCCCTCTTCCTTGATCGTACCGCGGTTAATCGTGACGCCTTCGCGGATGACATTGTGATCGCCAATCGACACACAGGTCGGCTCGCCGCGATAGGTCAAATCCTGCGGCTCGCCACCAACAACCACATTGGGCGACAATAGATTGTGACGCCCCAGATCGACCCGCCCCATTAAGGTCACGTGTCCGACCAACCGCGTCCCGCAACCGATCCGCACCTCGGGCCCTACCACACAAAACGGCCCCACTTCAACGCCCAGATCAAGCTGGGCGCGAGGATCAACAACAGCGGTTTCGGCGATCGAAACACTCATGCCGACTACGCGGATTTTTTCCGCCCCTGAATCGGTTGCCCTTCGATTCGCAGTCCTTCCGTCAACAACACGCGAACCAAATCGGCGTTCAAGCGATGACCACTGCGATAGGCCGTGAATTGCCCGACCAAATCACAACCAGCCAACGATAGATCACCCACGAGATCGAGCGCCTTGTGTCGAACACACTCATCCTCGTAACGCAATGGATTGTCGACCGGACCGTGTTCGTCAAACACGAGCAAATCATGACAGGTTACACGCGCACCCAACCCGAGATTGCGAAGCCAATCGGCCTCGGACTGCAGAATAAAGGTGCGTGCCGGAGCAAGCTCGCGGCTAAAACTCTCGGCACTCACATCCACCTGAATGGACTGCCGCCCAATCGGATTGTCCTTGCCGTAATCCAAACGATATGCGACCGACAACCCGGGCTTCGGATGCGGCCGAGCTTCGACCCAGGCATCCTCATTACCCACGCGAGTCACTTCCGTGACAACGAGTGTCGTGCGTGTCGCAGGCTGCTCGACGATTCCCGCCTGCTGCAGGGCCTCGACAAAGGGAAAGCTCGACCCATCGCAACCCGGCATTTCGGGACGATCGACTCGAACTTCACAATTGTCGACCTGCACACCAGCCAGCGCCGCGAGGATGTGCTCGACCATCTCGACCGTCGCACCACCTTCAGCCAGCGTGGTGCGACGGGGCGTTTCGATGCGATTCGCAACATTCGCTGCGATCCGTACCGGCGACGGCAAATCGGTTCTTACAAACACGACGCCCGTCCCGGCCGGAGCCGGGCAGAACTCAACAGAAACATCGCGGCCGCTCCAATAACCGAAACCGGAAACACGGACCGACCGCCCAATGGTGCGCTGCTTGCGGAGAGAATAATTCAAGGGACTTCCCGCTCGATGAAAGGACTCAGTTCGATCCGTCGTTACTTAGGCACCGAGCGACCCGGCTGTGCCGGACGCTGCGACTGCGATGCCGTCGCCGGATTCACCATCGCGATGATCTCGTCGGTGATATCGAGCTTGTCC
>JBJOLO010000423.1:0-6589 GCA_046045565.1 Planctomycetota bacterium
GATCGACCCCGGTTACCTGATCGTGCGCCCGGTACCGCTCGACGCAGCACAAACCACTTCGATCACCACCTCGTTCAATGAGATCGTCTTGAAACCCGAAACGAACGGGGATCGGCTCGCACTGCACACACGCAGCGGAAATTCGTCGACCTATCGTCTTACGTTCAAAACCAGTCCCGTCGACGACGGACAGTTCCTCAAGGCCTGGGACGATTCGTTCGGCTGGGACATGATGAACTATCCGGTGCTCACGGCGGTGCGCGACGGGCAGCAACTCTACCTGCAAGGCGATCACTTTCAAGTTCGCACCGCCGGCAGTGTTCATCGTCAGGAAATCAGCTCCGACGAAATCCTGCGCCGGATCGTGCACGAATTCGGACTCGATGCGGCCATCGCGCAACGAGCGCTGGCCGTGCTCGCAAAAGGTTCCTGATACCGCAATCCCCTCCGCCCCGATCGATGACGCAAGAGGCACGCGCCATGGCTCCTGTTCAACCTGTGATGCCGGTCAAGTTATTGGTCGCCGTGCTGTGGGCCGATCCGCAGGCGCTGGCAAACGCGGTTGATCGCATGACCGGGCAATGGGGGCCAATCGATTTTCAGGGTGCGGATGCGCCGTTCGACATGACGGATTACTACGAACCTGAAATGGGGTCCAAGCTGCAGCGTCGTCTGCTTGCCTTCGAGCGATTGGTGCCGCCCGAGTCACTGGTGGACGCAAAGCTGCGATGCAACGCATGGGAAGAATCGGACCTCGCTGAGCCCGGCGGCCGCAAGGTAAATCTGGACGTCGGGTATCTTGACCACAACAAAGTGGTGCTCGCCAGCGTCAAATTCGCGGGACAGAAAATCCACCTCGGACAAGGCATCTATGCGGACCTCGTCGCGCGGTATGAAGCCAACAAATATCAGCCGTTCCCTTGGACCTTCCCCGACTTCAAAACCGGACGATACGACGTCGATCTCGTCGCCATCCGAACGCGCTATCTGACCCAGCTCAAGCAATTTCGCGCTACACCGCAAGCATAGCAAGCGCGTTACCACGAAGCGATCGCATGTTTCCGCGAGAGTCGCAAGAGGAAGAGTTTTTAACCACGAAGGACACGAAAAGCACGAAGGGAGGAGAGAGAGATTTCGCAGTGGACGAGCAATCTCTTTGTGTTTTTTTGTTGCTTGATTTGAGCCGATCTGTGTTCCGTTTCCAAAAAGATCATCAACCGGCGATTGATTTGACACACCCTAAAAAACTCGTCTCCCTACAAGAACACTTCTCTCTTCCCTTCGTGCTCTTCGTGCCCTTCGTGGTAAGAATCTTGAGCGAACGCGTTGGTTAGGGCGAGCAATCGGTGTTACCCGCCGACTTGGCGACCGCAGCAATGGTGGTCAGGCGCGCCGACTGGCGCAGTTCGTCGTACCGACGCCGCCCCGCATCGACCGCAGCCTGCTCGACGGCCGGGTCGAGCAATTGATAGAACACGTCGCGCTGACGCGGCTGGTAGCCGATCTCTTCGATCGCCCCGCGAATCTCGTCCAGCGTCAGGTAATGCACGGTGCCCGCTTCGGCAACCACATTCTCTTCGATCATCAGGCTGCCCATGTCGTTGGCACCGAAAAGCAACGCTAACTGACCGATCTTCAGACCCTGTGTCACCCAACTCGACTGAATGTTCGGAACATTGTCCAGATATAATCGGGAAACCGCCTGCGTCTTCAGGTATTCAAACGATCCCGACGGCGGAATGTGCGCCATCTCGGTGTTATCAGGCTGGAACGTCCAGCAGATAAACGCGGTGAAACCGCCCGTCTCATCTTGCAAACTTCGCACTCGATCCAGATGCTCGATGCGCTCCGCCAACGTTTCGGCATGCCCGAACATCATGGTCGCGGTGCTGCGGCCGCCGAGCTGATGCCAGACTCGCATCACGTCGAGCCAATCATCGGTGAGCACTTTGCCGCGCGTGATTTCCTTCCGCACCCGATCGACCAGGATTTCGGCGCCGCCGCCCGGAATGCTGCCCAAGCCGGCCGCCTTGAGTCGCTCCAATACCGTGCGAATCGGCAGCTTGTTCACCTTGGTGAAATGATAGAGCTCGGGCGGGCTGAATCCGTGGATGTTGATCTGAGGAAACCGCGACTTGATGTCGCGCAGCATTTCCTCGTACCACTCCAGGCGATAATCGGGATGCAAGCCGCCTTGCAACAGGATCTGATTGCCGCCTAGCAGCACCGTCTCTTCAACCTTCTTCAACAACACCTCGCGCGGCAACACATAGCCTTCGTTGCTCTTGGGTGCCCGGTAAAAGGCGCAGAAGTCGCAGACCGCGGTGCAGATGTTCGTGTAGTTAATGTTTCGATCGATGTTGTAGGTGCGGTACGCTTCCGGATGCAGCCGACGCGTAACGCGATCGGCCGCTCGGCCGATCGCTGTCAGGTCACCCGACTCCAACAACAGCAACCCGTCCTGCGGCGTCAAGCGCTCGCCCGCTACCGCTCTGTCAAGCACGTCACGTATTCGGGAATCAGCAGGAGCAATCATCGGTAGCAATCCAAATCAAGAAGCGCATTCCACAGGTGAAGAAAACCGGAGCGCCTCAGTATAGGTCGGCACGAGCCCCATCCGCTGCGCGTGTTTGCGGAACAGTTCCAACCCGCGACGTTCCTGCAGTCCCATCATGAAATGCAGATTGTCGCGCAGGTAGCCTAGGCACTCTTCGGTCGTAAGCCGCACGCGCGGCGCTTCCGCTTCGGCGATTTGCTCCAAGTGCGCGAGGCCTCGATCGCGAGCCGCTCGCAACGCACCGTCGATCTGCGTCCAATCTCGATCGCGACGACCGACCCACATCGCAAACACGAAAGGCAAACCCGACCATGTCCGCCATTCACTGCCCAGATCCCAACTCGCCTCGAACGGCATATCCGGCGGATGAATTGCGCGGTCGCCAATCAGCAGCACCGCATCGGTGGTCGCGTCATGAATCGAATTGCCCAGCGGCAGCAGTTCGCATTGCGGCGCCACCTGATAGCGCTCCCATAGCAGAATCTTCGTTAACGCAGCGCTGGTTCGCGAGCCTTCATCCAGCGCCAACGTGCGAATGTTCGCCATCGGCACGCGAGAAAACAACTTCACGCTCAGCACCGGACCACGACAACCAATGCACGCATCCGACACAATCGTGTATTCGGGATCCTGAAAACTCTCCACCGACGGAATTAAGGCCAGATCGAGTTCGCCCGTCGCCAATTGATCGGCCAGGCGACTCGGTACCTCCAAGCGCAAATCGATCTGCGGCGCAATCCGCGTCAGTTCGTAAATCAGCGGCTTGGTGTTCAAGTAGGAGACGGCTCCTACCCGAATGGGAGAGTGCGAAGTCATAGGATCCGGATTATAGGTCGAGCTCAAAGCCCGGCAAAGGTAGTATCAAAGCCGGCAAAATGCCGTCTTTCACCGAACGCCCTGCCCTTAGTCGAACCGGATTTTCCCGGTTGCTTTAACTCGGGCGGCTGGCCGACGGGCATGGCTGCCGCTACGGCCGCAAAAATCACCCTGTCGACCGCTTCGATTCCGTCCCGCTCAAGCCATTCTGCTATCAACTTGATCGGCCAATGCCCGAAGCGCCTCGCTGATTTCCACGACATACGCCGGCCCGGGTTCGAGTTGCCGGAGGTGGTCAGGCAATTGGTCCAGGTTCAGTGCCGCATGGTCCCGGATCTGTGCCAATGTCGGGGCCGGCGCAATGCGCTTTCCACCGGACATCACTTGTTGGAGCAAAGCTTGCTGAAGCAGGGGCCGTTCGGGTTGACGATCGCTCTCCACCGTCACGAGGTCGCCGGCCATCTGCCCATCGCGGAACGTTCGATATACCTGTTTCCGTCCCGGCCATGTCGCCTTGCCTTCGGAGCGTTTGCGTCGCGCCCGTCCTGCATACTCTTCCAGTTTATAGGCACAGTCCAGATAGGGTGCGTCGGCGGAAACGTCCAAACGACTGCCGATCCCGAATCCGTCGATCGGTGCTCCTGATTGAATCAGGTGGCGCAATTTGATTTCGTCCAGATTGCCGCTCGCAAAGATCCCGGTATCGGTCAGGCCGCCCGCATCGAGCAGCGCCCGGACGCGTCGCGCGTGGTCGGCAAGATCACCGCTATCGAGTCGCACTCCCTGAACCTTGATTCCGCGCTCGCGCAGTCGTGCGGCCAAGTGCACCGTTTTCTCCGCTCCCGCCTCCGTGTCGTAGGTGTCGATCAACAACACGACGTTTCCCGGATTGGCTATCGCGAAGTTTTCAAAAGCCTGTTCTTCGCTGTCGTGCGCTTGCACAAACGAGTGTGCCATCGTTCCGGAAACCGGGATCCCGAACAACTGTCCCGCCTGCACAGTCGCGGTACCGGCGAACCCCGCAACATACGCCGCACGCGCAGCAAGCAATCCGGCCTCCGCGCCGTGCGCGCGACGCATGCCGAAATCGACCAGCGTCTTTCCCGGCGCTACCAACACCGATCGGGCCGCCTTCGAGGCAATCAAGGTTTGGAACTGGAAAATATTGATCAACCGCGATTCCACCAACTGTGCTTCGGGCATCGGTGCCGTAATTCGCACGATCGGCTCGTGAGGAAAAAACACCGTGCCCTCGCGCATCGCGTGCACATCGCCCGTAAACCGTAAGCCGGCCAGCGCGTCCAGGAACCCTGATTGAAATCGCCCCGTCGACGCCAGCCAATCGATTTCCTCTGGCAGGAACCGAAGTTCCTCGAGGTATTCCAGCGCCTGCTCCAGGCCGGCCGCCATCAGAAAGTTGCGGTCCTGCGGCAACTTCCGCACAAAAAACTCGAAGACCGCCGTCTCGACCATCCCATGCGCAAAATAACCCTGCAACATGGTCAGCTGGTATAAGTCGGTCAGCAGGGCACTGTTGTTACGGAACATGAAAGTACCCCAGGGTGAGAATGTTGCGTTGCCTTTCAAAACTACCGGCAGGTTGATACCGGACCGGCATGCACCGACGCGGAATCGGCCGCGAAGTTTCCAACCTAGCAGTCAGCTCGTGAAGTCACCATCGCCTCCCGCGTTCCTCGCGAACAGTCCCGTCAGCGTTCGTCAGCGTACGTCAGAGCACCTGGCGGATGATCGTGCACACGCTGTACCGCCTTGAAAACAATTCTTGATCCTGGCCTTCCCAGGGTCCACGCGTATAATTCAGCGAGCCGAAAAACCTCGGTGACTTATCCGCCTGCCTTGCGGGATTTTTGGGGTAGTCCGTTGCGTCCCGGACTGCCTGAAACGATGCCGCAAGGAACCTGCGTTCCGACCTATCCTCATCGACAGGTGCCCGCGCGAAATCGGCCTGTCGTCTCGCTCGGAACGCACTGGCTTTGAGCCACAGATGGACCACCTGCGGTGCCTAAGCTGGTGCGCAAGCTGTTGCCAAAGCCGGTACCGCAAATGGAACCTTGGGTGGGCCACGGATTGAAGAAGACGGATTGAGGTAAGGCTCACACCAGCGGTGCTCCGTCGCCGCTCGTTCGATGCCTGCTCGTATTGTTCCGTAATGACCTGTCTCGTCCGTACCGAAGCGTTTTTTTGTACGGAGCGAACTTCCGTACGCACGACTGAATCCACTCTCCCTATCGGCAACCAGGGGACCCACCGCCGCCCCGCCTCACTCATGACGAATGATGCTTTCGACTACCAAGCCGTGATCGACTCCACCGTTGACTCCAACCCACTCGATCTGGAGAACCTGGAGTCCACCGAACTCGAACCGAATTCGCCCGATGCCGCCGAAGAAGGTACCGCCGAAGAAACGGCGAAAACCAAACGAACTGAGAAGGTCGTTGATGATCCGATCGAAGAGTACCTGAACGAGATCAGCCAGTTTCCACTTTTGACCCGCGAGCAGGAAGTGGCGCTTGCCAGCCAGATGGAAACGGCGCGAGGGCGTGTCCGGCACGCGCTGCTTTCGGCCGATTTTGTTTTGAGGGACGCGGTGCAGCGCCTGCGACGCGCGGAATCGGGCGAAGTCTGCCTCGAACGGATCGCAGACACCGGTTCCGGCGAACGATCGACCGCGGACCTGATTCGCAACCGGATGCCGCACAATCTGAAAACGGCGGAAGCGCTGCTGGAACTGAATCGCCAGGATTTCTGGATCGCCACGCGTCGAACCCGACCGCTCGCCGAACGCCGTGCCGCCTGGAAACGTTTGCGGAGCCGACGTCAGCGGGCGATCCGGTTGGTCGAAGAACTTGGCTTGCGACTCGAGTTCCTTGAACAACACGCGACCGCACTGCTCGCGATCGACGAGACGATTAAGCGTTTCGAGACCGGCAAGGCGACGCCCCGCTCGAAAGGCGCTAGAGCCCCCATCGCCATCGACAAAGTCGAACGTCGCCGCCTGCTCTGGTCGGTGCAACAGACTGCAACATCGCTGCGGCGCACTGCGGCCTGCTTGCGCGTCCGACTGCGACAATATCGCGACGCCAAACAACGCTTGTCAGAAGGCAACCTGCGACTCGTCGTTTCCGTCGCGAAAAAGTTCCGAAACCGCGGCGTCAGCTTCAGCGATCTGATCCAGGAAGGTAACGCGGGGCTGAT
>JBJOLO010000732.1:0-7815 GCA_046045565.1 Planctomycetota bacterium
TCCATCGACTGACAGGAGCCCTCACTTCCAAAGGCCTGCAAATCCTCTCCGCTGAAATCAATACGCTGGCCGACGGCCTCGTCATCGACCGTTTTTACTGCATCGACAGCGACTACACCGATCAACCCGACCCGGGGCGGATCAAACAAATCGAAGAGGCACTCGTCCAGGCCCTGAAGACCCCCACCGAGTCGCCACCGACCTTCCGCAAGCTTTGGAACGCGTCTTCCCAAGCACGCGTCGCAAAACTGAGCAACCTGCCCACCAACGTCCGCATCGACAGCTCCACGTCGGAACGCTTCACCATTATCGATGTCTTCACCCATGACCGCATGGGATTGCTGTACGCCATCACCCGCACGCTGTTTGAACTTGGCCTGTCCGTTGGCGTCGCAAAAATCGGCACCCACCTCGATCAAGTCGTCGACGTCTTCTACGTTGTCGACCAGTCGGGACGCAAAATCATCGACGAGGATCAACTCGACCGGATCCGCGAACGCTTGCTCACCGCGATTCGCGAGACGGAATCGACTTGAGCGATTCCGAATCGGGTGCCGAAGCCAATTCGGAACCGGTCATCTTCAAGCCGCGCTGCGTCATCCAGTCCACCGTGACGAAGCGACGCAGGATGCCGGCCATGGTTGTCGCGACCGCCCGTTGCCGCTCGTCGTTGAGCGCCACCGACTCCGCGTCACGCTCGATACGCAGTCCCGCCCACGTCAAGGTCAGCGGCCAACCATTCTGCCGCGATACCGCATTCACGCGTTCCTGCACGCGGAGCGCCCACAAGCCGCCAAACAGATCGCGAAAATCGAGCCAGACACGATCGAGCGGCGTGAAGGTTCCTCGAGCCGGCAAGCCACGCCCCAACCAAAATCCGCTCAGAAACATCGCGGCAGTGAGCAAACGCTCCTGCGAAACCGGCCCCGCTGACGACCATGCCCCAAACCATGCAACCGGCGTGTCGGGCAAGTATCGGGCGATCACAGCCAACTGCAGCGTTCCCACGAGCCCCCCGGGGATCGCAAACCGCGTGGGAAGAAAATTGCCGATCCCCAGCAGCATGATTCCGAGCATGAACCATTGGCGAGCAGGATGGAGCGCGAGCGGACGACCGAGCCAGGCATTACCGGCCGGCAACACCGCCACCAGCCACAAGGAAACCACCACCACGTTCCAAGCCCGGTGATGGGGCTTGCGCACGCCCAAGAGCGCCATCGTCGGACAAAGCTGCAAACAGGCGACCGCGAATCGAAGCGATTCCCGATCGTTGTCCGCCAGCAGCGTTCCCAACGGATCACACAACACGGCTCCCAAAAATGCAAACAACGCCCACCCGTAAACACCGTCGAGTGTCGTGCCCGCTTTCAATCGCGACAGTCGAGGCAGCAGGATGGCCATGCATGAAGCAAGGCCTGCCGACAGTAACCAATTCAGCCAAGGGGAAAGCAACATCGCTACTTCGAATCCACCAACGACTTACGCAACCGACTTACGCAACCGAATCGACCAGTCACGCGGCAAATTGTAACAATTCTGCGTTGCATCGCGGTCGGGCAAAGCCTAGCGGTCGCGTAAGTACCGATCCTAACGATGACTGGCTGCCGATCGGACCGTGACGTAGTAGTTTCCTTAGGGAAATAAAGGGAACCGAAAATGATCCGACCAGGGTCGATCGATCTACAGAACCGAGCCCGCCTCGGCCGATTATGAATAATGAATCGACCGGGAGTACGGAACCGACGGAGACGACGCGTTCCGTTTCAGGATAGAGGTCATAGTATGACGACGGAACGCATACTATGACCTTTTTTATTGCTAGCCCGTGACATCACACGCCACATCGATCCATCGCGGGCCTTCATGAAAAACGCCCCGAATCCACCCCCACAAAAACGGCGCGTCCCCAAACAAAAAGACCGAAGGCCTTGCTCACCGTAGCCTGGGGAATCTCCCCGGGAAAACGAACAGCACCGAGCTGCGATCGACTAGGCGACGAGATCCGGTTCGGGATCGCCGACCGGCACCAGGCGATGAGGTCGGTTCAGGCTGTCGAACAGCGTGTGGCGGTGATCGACGCCAAGTTGTCGATAGAGCGTGGCGAGGACCGAGGCGGGGCTAAGCGGACGGTCGGCGGGAAACGCACCGATCTTGTCGCTCGCACCGTACACAAAGCCTTCGCGAAACCCGCCTCCCGCGAGCAGAATGCTGTAGCAGAAATTCCAATGGTCGCGACCGGCATCGTTGGCATTGATTTTCGGAGTCCGTCCGAAATCACCTAGCACCGCAACGATGGTTCGCTGCAGCATGCCACGGTCGGATAAATCCTGCATCAAGCTGCTGAATGCGGCATCGAACTGCGGCAGCAGCGGATTCTTGAGCTTTTTGAAATTACCGCCGTGCGTGTCCCAGGTCGCATTCGCGTCCGGAGCCCATGACACCGTCACGACGCGTGTACCGGCTTCGATCAGGCGTCGGGCGAGCAGCACACTTTGCCCGTAGATATTACGGCCGTAGGCGTCGCGTAGCGCGTCGCTTTCCTGATGAATCGCAAACGCCTGCTGAGCGGCAGGGGAAGTGAGCACATCCATCGCCTTCTGCTGAAAGCGCAACATGGTGCTCATCCCGGTCGAACCGCCGCCGGCCGCAACGTTCGCATTGAGTTGCCCCAGCAGTTCGCCTCGCGTTGCCACTCGACGCTGATCGACATCCTGGCGCAAGCCGAGTTCCGGCACCGAAAAATCGGCGGCATTGGGATCCTTGAGAATCCACAGCGGATCGTAAGCGCGTCCCAGCAATCCGCCAAAGAAACCGGGTTGCGGCGGACCGCCAGCGCCTTCTTTCGTCATGTAGGGCAAGGCCACGTGCGGCACCACGTTCGCCGCCGGCGGCCGCAACATCGCCAACACCGAACCGGGTGCAGGATTATCGGTCGGCTTCGTCCCGCCGCCCTGCTCGCCCCGATCATGGCCTGTCAACGAAACGTAAACCGCTGCCGCATGCGCGTTGTTGACCGAGTGATACATCGAGCGCACCAACGTCGCGCGGTGCATCCACTTCGCCAACTTCGGCAGGTGCTCGCAAACCTGAACGCCAGAAAGCGACGACGAGATCGGCTGGAACTCGCCTCGAATCTCCGCCGGACCCGTCGGCTTCATGTCCCACATATCGAGGTGACTCGGACCGCCGTTCAGATGGATGATGATGCAGTGATCGGCTTTGGGTGCCTGAACGGCATCCGAGTCCGCAGCCAGCAACTGGGGAAGCGCCAACCCGAGGCTGCCAATCGAACCGACTTGCAGAATGGTTCGCCGAGTAACTTGGGAATGCAGAGAAAGCATTTTGAAAACCTATGCGGGCCGATGTGTGCCCGCAACGACCGGATCGTCTTCGGGAACTTCAGATTGGATTCTTCAGATTGGATTTATGACTTCGGATCCCAATTGTAAACGGTTCGCAAGGCGTCGCGAACCACGCCGGTCAATTGCGTCGGACTCACGGGCTTCGGAAGCACCGAGAAGGCCGACTCCTGCATCGCCGCCTCGCGCAATTCGGAGTCCCAGGCCGCCGAAATCAAGATGCACGGCGGTTGCTTGGGTAGCTCGCGGATCCGACGCAGCGTCTCCAAACCCGAGAGACGCGGCATGTGCATGTCCATCAGCAGTACGTGGAACCACTCGCGACGAAGCATTTGCAGGGCTTCCTCGCCGTCGCCCGCGAGCGAAATGCGAAAACCGCGACGCTCGAAGACCTCGCCCAGCGTCTCCCGAAAGTCTCGATCATCATCCGTGATCAACAAGGATGGGAACTCAATCACCATGCCCACACCTCTTCATGTCCGCGTCCCCGGCAGATCGTGCCTGGAGAATCCCCCTCGAACGCCAGGTTATGCCGCTGGTAGCCTTGTGCCGCTGGCAGCCCCTGCAAGGACTCTCCCGCAGGCGTTCGCTACAGGGCTTCCAAAACTTGCCATTGCCATAGCCAGTCTCTATGAAATCTCTGGAACCAAAAAAAGTCAACGTTATCCCCGACCTGACGTTATCCGCGACCCGACCTCGCCGGTTGGTCAACGAGATGGATTGGAGTGTCACGCGGAGGACTTTCGCAGCCGAACGGAGGGAAAACAACGCCAAGTTGATGAAAAACGGGGCTGCCGCCCGAAAATGTGCAATGCGTGCAGCAGGCGAAGCCGAGAACCTGAACGTCTGACTGTCGCAACACGGTTTTGGGAAGATGGTTAGGGCCGGATGCATTGCTCCCTCCCACGTAGCCATCGCGTGCGACGGGGAAGCTGACTCGGATGCTCGGTTTCTTCCACCCCGTTGCTCAAATTGGTGCCACCTCTATATTAATGTGCTTTTGACCCGCCCATAGACCGCTCTGAAAGGGTTTGGCAGTGGATGCTGCTTCGCCGTCGTTTTTGGCCCGCCACGAATTCCTGATTCGGCGATTATTCTCACTTTGCGGCCTGGTCCCCGTCGGGGCCTACATGGTCGTGCATCTGGTGACGAACTCGCTGCTGCTCGTCGGACCCGCTTCCTTCCAGAAAGCGGTCTACCAAATCCACAGCCTCGGCCCGGCTCTGGTGGTAGTCGAATGGGCGTTCATTTTCCTGCCGATCCTGTTCCATGCCGTCCTGGGCGTGGTGATCATTCGCGGCGGGTTACCCAACACCAGCAACTATCCGTACGCCAGCAACGTCCGGTATACGATCCAGCGAGCCACGGGCTTGATTGCGTTTCTGTTCATCCTCGGGCACGTCGCTCACTTGCATGGATGGTTCCACTTCGAGCCCTGGAAGACCATGATCACGAATTTGGGTGGGGCGCAGTTTCGGCCATACAATGCCGCATCGACTCTCTCCACCGCGATGCAATCGTCGTTGCTCGCGAAAGCCTTCTATGCGATTGGCGTTCTGTCCTGCGTGTTCCACCTGAGTAACGGAATTTGGTCCGCAGGAATTCGCTGGGGTGCGTGGACCTCGCCGGCCGCGATGCGTCGCGCGACCATCGCCTGCACCGGCTTCGGGGTCGTAATGAGTTCGGTTGCCATTGGCGCGTGGCTCGCCCCGCTCCTGACGGATAGCAATGCCGCTCTCCAAATTGAAAACGAAATGTACGAACGCCGACTGGAATCGCATGACGTGCTTGAAAACAAGGACAAGCGATCCAAGGAAGCCAAACCGGAACAAGGCAATCAACAGGCTTCGGCGGCGAAGAGCGAGTCGTAATCCGCGGCACATCACACAGTCCTATTTCACGCAGTCGCATCGAGTAGCGTAAACGAACGAGGAACGGCAATGGCAAAGAAACGCGTAATGGTCATCGGCGGTGGATTGGCGGGACTTGCCGCGACCATGAAATTGGCCGAACTGGGCATCGGTGTGGATCTGATGAGCCTCACGCCGGTGAAGCGATCGCACAGCGTCTGCGCTCAAGGCGGCATCAATAGCGTTAACGACCTCACGCGCCAGGAAGGCGATGACGAGTCGAAGCACTTCGATGACACCGTCTACGGCGGCGACTTCCTTCAGCACCAACCGCCCGTGAAGGAAATGGCGAATTGGGGTCCGAAAATCATCGAGCTGATGGACCGACTGGGCGTGCCGTTCAATCGCACTCCGGAAGGCTACATCGATCGCCGACGATTCGGCGGGACACTGTATAAGCGAACGGCATTCTCCGGCGCCACGACCGGCCAGCAATTGCTGTATGCTCTCGACGAACAAGTGCGACGCTGGGAGTCGACCGGACTGGTCAAGAAATACGAATACTGGGATTTCCTCGGCCCGGTGCTCGACGGCAACGGCGTTTGCCGCGGCTGCATCGGTCAGGATCTGGTCACCATGGAGATCCGCTCGTTCCCGGCCGATGCGGTCGTCGTCGCCACGGGCGGATGCGGATTGATCTTCGGGCGATCGACGATGTCGATGGCCTGCACGGGCAGCGCCGTGAGCCGCTGCTTCCAAGCGGGAGCGCGGTACGGGAACGGCGAATTCATCCAAGTGCACCCGACCGCGATTCCCGGCGCCGATAAACTGCGATTGATGAGCGAATCGGCGCGAGGGGAAGGCGGTCGAGTCTGGGTGCCACGCAAGCCGCAGGACACGCGGGACCCGAAATCGATCCCGGAAGCGGACCGCTATTACTTCCTCGAGGAACGCTATCCGAAGTACGGCAACCTCGTGCCTCGCGATATCGCGACCCGAGAGATCTTCGACATCTGCGTCAATGAAGGACTCAGCGTCGAGAATGATCGTCAATGCGTGTACCTCGACCTGACGCACATCTCGCGGAAGGAACTCGACCGCAAGCTGGGAGGCATTCTCGAAATCTATGAGAAGTTCCAAGGCGTCGACCCGCGTGAAATGCCCATGAAGATTTTCCCCGCCGTGCATTACTCGATGGGCGGACTGTGGGTCGACTATGAGCGTACCACGGCGGGTGGTCTGCGAATCGGTTCACCGCGGACGCATGTCACCAACATCCCCGGCTTGTACGCGATCGGCGAATGCGATTATCAGTACCACGGTGCGAACCGACTGGGCGCGAACTCCCTGCTGAGCTGCATCTTTAGCGGACTGATTGTTGCACCCGCTCTGCAATCGCTGCTCGAATCGAACAAAGGTCCGGGCATCGAACCAGCCTTGCTCGAAGCGGCTCGTCGCGATCACCAAACACGACACGACCAGCTGCTCAAGCGAAAGACCGGTCGCGAGAATCCGTACCTGATCCACCAGGAGCTGGGCGACGTGATGACACGAGCCGCCACCGTGGTGCGTCGCAACAGTCAACTGGAGTCGGCGCTCGCCAAGGTCGATGAGCTTTCCGATCGCGCCGCAAATTGCTCCTTGTCGGACACCGGGAACTGGACCAATCAAAACGTCGTGTTCACCAAGGCACTGGTCGATATGCTGCCGGTCGCCAAGGCGATCCTCAAAGGCGCACTCCTACGCGACGAGAGCCGCGGGGCCCACTTCAAGCCCGACTTCTCAATGCCCGATTTGAAAGCGACCGATCCGGCCGAGCGGCGGCAGGAGGCCGAGAAGTGGTGTGACTGGTTCGACGAGAACACGAAGAAGTGGCTGCGGTCGTCGATCGCAACCTGGGACGGCCAACAGCCGCAAATCACGTACGAAGAGGTCGATACGACGCTGATTCCGCCGCGCCCACGACTTTACGGGCTCGCCGGTGCACAAATTATCGACGAAGTTTATCGAGCTCGTCAGGCGAGCCGTGAAGCGAACGGGGGATCAAACGGTTCTACGAAGAGCAGCGCCGCCGCCGTGGCGGTGGGCTCTTAATCCAGTCAGCGACCGGCACAGCTTTGAAGAGCAATCCAACCTTACCACACAACCATAGACTCAGTAGCGAAGCGATATACCATGGCTGAACACGCACACGGAACTGCAACGAGCCACGCACAGGATTCGCACGGCGGCAACGGACATGCCCGCGCTCCCGAATCGTTCGAAGTCCGCATCCTTCGCCAGGAAGGACCGGGGCAGGGGAGCTACTGGGAAAGTCACCGTGTCCCGTATGAACCGGACATGAACGTGATCAGCGTGCTGCAGCGCGTTGCAGCGCAAGCCAAGACGGTCGACGGCAAAGGCGTGCCGCCCGTAGCCTGGGAGTGCAACTGCCTGGAAGAAGTCTGCGGCGCTTGCACGATGGTGATCAACGGCCGCGTTCGTCAGTCCTGTTCGGCTCTGGTCGACCGCCTGCTGGAAGACAATCCCGGCGAGATCGTTCTGCAGCCGATGACGAAATTCCCGGTTCTGCGAGACCTGGTTGTCGATCGTGGTCGTTTGTTCCG
>JBJOLO010000457.1:0-11433 GCA_046045565.1 Planctomycetota bacterium
TCCCGCGAGCCGGGCAAGCTGTACATGACGAATCCCACGCGGCTTCGTAGACGCGTGAGCAGCGGATCGATCACTTCGCTGGTGTGTCGGGCGGCCAGATGGTTCTTCTCGACCGTGCAAAAATCGCAAACGCCGGCCGGTTCCGGAGTCCGCCAGCCTTGACCGTCGTCGATGCCCCAGGGGTGCACCATGATGACGGCTGTCTCCTTGGCCCGAAGATGGTTGGGCATCTCGATGATGCCGCGTGCGTTATACGAGAATCGCCAGGCTCGAACGTGCAGGTCAGCCCGGTCGTCCTCAACGATCGCGGGTGCTTCCCATCGCACGGACTCGCGGATCGGCTCGATGAACTCCGGGTGATCGGCCAACAGTGGTGGCGGGGTTTCCAAGCGCGTGAGCCGATTGAGATAGGTTCGCGTGGCGGCAGGCGCTGCTGCTTGGCTGGTTGCAACAATGGGAACGGACCATCGAATCACCAGCGCCGCGAGCATCGTGATTCCGATTCCGACCACGAATGCATGGGGACGGACTCGGTCAAAGTTCCCTCTCGCAAACAGGTTCCCTTTTGCCACCATGCTCATCTCCCGTCTCGATAACGCTCTGTCCGTGGAAAACGACCGGCCTACAGCGTGTTGGCTAGTCCCTTCGTGTTTGGAGCAGGCTTGATATCCCACGCTATGCCTGCCATTTCTCCGCGACGAATTCCCGCTGGTTTCTGCGGGGATTTCACTCGCCGAATTGTAGTGCAGTTTTCTGCTTCGCGGGAGTGCCGCGTCACGCCCGGATGAGACGGCACTCGGGGATGGTCATGCGCGAGATGAAACGCTTGGGGTCAAGGGAGACTCGCTTCATCGTATCGGAGAGCGCTGAGCCGTGCGGGGCCGCGTTCGTCCCACGGAGCTTGTTGGCGGGGTCAGCTTGTTCGCGTTCGCGGGTCCGCTTACGATGACGATCATGAGAGCGTTCGGCAAGCTACTTCAGGTTATGGCGCTCATCCTTCTCCCGCTGTCGATGTTCATGGAAATGTCGGGCGGATTGGGGCGTCGCTTCGGTGTCAGCGACATGGTCGTGATGCTGGTATTCGGAATCGCCGCATTCTGCGTGGGGCGATTTGTGGAAGGTTATGCTCGCGGTTAGTGACGGTCTCGATTGGCGAGGAACGATACGCAGCGGCGGTCGCGTAGGCTTGCGTCGACCCGGCCGATCCGAGTGGGGCCGGTTCGCACCACTCATGACGCTCATTGTCGTTGTCGGATTTTTCGTCGCCGCTTCCCCTGTGCTGGGACAGCCGACGCTGCCTGCGGATCGTGAGGTTGCTCCCGACGTCGAGGTCGACCAGATCGACAACGCGATCCGAACTCAGTTCGCTCACCTGCAGGAACTGGCGGAGCAGAAGCAATTTGGCGAGGCATTTGATCTTTGGTCGCGGTTGTTAGAAACGGCTCCCGATCGATTGGTGCCGGCTCGCGGTGAGACGGCGAGTCCCGATCGCTTTGAGCGTTACGTACCGCTTCGCGAATACTGCCAGATGCGGATGGCCGAACTCGGGCGGGATGCGCCGGAGGTAATTCAACGTTATCGCAGGAGCGTGGACGGATTGCTGCAAAAACGATTCGACGTGGAACCAACGCCTCGATCGGAGGAATCGTTACGGCGCGCGATCGATCTGTATTTTCTCGGTTCCCGAACCGGTGAGTTGCTGTTGGAGTGGGGCGATCTGTTGCTGGAGCGAGGCGACTTTGTGGGGGCGCGACGGGCTTGGGAGCGCGCGAGTCCTCATTTCAGAACCACGGCCACTCGGAGCGACGAAGAGCGGATCCCCGGGGGATTGCCTTGGTGGCTGGTGTTCCAGGCGGCCGATTCGGAGACGCGTTGGGAGCGATACACGAAACTTGCTCAACAGCGGCCTGCGCGCATGACTCACCTGGCCGTGCTGGACCGACCGATCGATCTGGCGGCAATCCGCGCGAGAATGGTGTTGGCGTCGATCCTGGAAGGGGCGACGGAACGGGCGAAGGTGGAAATGCAACTCTTGCAACGCTGTCATCCGGAGGCGGAAGGCGAATTGGCCGGCAATCTCGGCAAGTGGGTGGAGTTGTTGGACGAGACGCTGCGGGCCTCGACCACTTGGCAGACGCCGAAGCGTTCGGGCGACTGGTCAACGTTCGGCCAAGTCGCCGCGCGGAATCCGCAATCGATCGCGATCGGGACCGTGAGTGCGAAGCCGGCGTGGACGATGGAGTTGGCAGCCATTTCAACTCAAGACGCATCGGTCGGATCGGGACGGCCCCGTCCTGCGGAAGCGGACGGCAGTTGGCTGAGTTACCATCCTGTGGTTTCGGGCGAACGATTGTTTGTCGCCGGACCGACCGGAATCGTCGGAGTCGATTTGCGCAGCGGCATGCCGCTGTGGGATGGACGCGAGGGCGCTATGGCGGGAACCATTTATCCGGCCGAGCAGGTTCCTGATCGTTCGCGCGCGGTGCGAAGCGTCGGCGTCCCGCGTTTCACGCTTCACCTGAGCGACAACCAACTGTGGGGGAAAATCTATCGAGAGATCGTCGCCCAAGATTCGTCCGACGCGACATCATCGCGACTCGGAGCTGACCAAGCCTATTTCGTGGGCCTGGATCTGACCGCGGAAGGACGGCTGTTGAGGCGTTGGGAGCCGGCTTTAGCTGAGTTCGGTCCGGAATGGTTGTTGGATGGAACTCCGGTGGTGGATGGACAGCGCGTTTTCTTTTCGATGCGACGGCAGGACGCGGTGCGTGCGCAATCGCATGTTGCGTGTATGGATGCCGAGTCCGGCGAGCTGCTTTGGCGTGTCTTTGTGGCCTCGGCCGAATCGCCACGGGGCCGCAATCGGGCTAACGAGTTTCGCCACCCGATGTTGACGCTGCAGCACGGTATGCTTTATTTCCATTCCAATCTGGGGGCGGTCGCAGCGATTCAGGCGGACAGCGGCAGGATAAACTGGTTGTGTCGCTATCCACGATCGGATTATGTCGTCGGGGATCCGGATCGGGCCGATCGATTTCTCTATCGCGACTTGACGCCCTGCCTGTTGCACGCTGGCAGTTTGATCGTGGCCCCGTCCGATTGCGATCGCATTTTTTCTCTGGATGCGGCGACCGGCGATTTGCTTTGGGCAACGGATGGGGAGCGCGCGACCGACGCGGTGCACCTGCTGGGAGTCGCGGACGATACGTTGGTAGTCAGCGGCGACTACCTGTATTGGTTCGATGTTTACACCGGTCGCTGTGTAGCCCAATACCCGACACCGGCGAAGGACGCGCCGGGATTCGCTTTGCCGCGGCCGCGCGGGTATGGACGCGGTCTGCTGGTAAACAAGGAAGTTTGGTTTCCCACTCGCGACAAGTTGCTGGTGTTCGCGCAAAAACCGGTTGCCCGCGATCCAAACGCACCGCGGCTGGGGACCATCGTTCCAGAATTACTTCGTGACATCTCGCTGGTTGATCGTGGCGCGACCGGCGGGAATCTCGTCGCGGCGAACGGAATGCTCTTGATTGCGGGCGCGCAGAAGCTCTACGCTTTCCCGGTTGCTCCGTGACCGCGTTTGACATTTGGAAAGTATCACCATGAATAACGAAATCGCAGCGATCAACGACGACGATGTGGCAGCTGTGGCGAAATTGAACGAGGCCTACCGCGTCATACGTTCCGAGCTTTCCAAGGTGATTGTCGGGCAGGCTCAGGTCCTGGAGGAACTGCTGATCGCCTTGTTCGCGCGAGGCCACTGTCTGCTGGTCGGAGTTCCAGGGCTCGCCAAAACGCTCATGATACGCAGTCTGGCCGATGCCGTATCGTTGCGATTCAGTCGCATTCAGTTCACGCCCGATTTGATGCCCTCCGACATCACGGGAACGGAAGTAATTCAAGAAGACAAGGCAACCGGCCAGCGCGAATTTCGGTTTCTGCCGGGGCCGGTATTTGCAAATATCGTCTTGGCCGACGAAATCAATCGCACCCCTCCGAAGACGCAAGCGGCACTGTTAGAGGCCATGCAAGAACAGCAGGTCACCGTCGGCGGCCAGCGTCACCTGCTGCCCACCCCGTTCTTTGTTCTTGCAACTCAGAATCCCATCGAGCAGGAAGGGACCTATCCGTTACCCGAGGCACAGCTCGATCGATTCATGTTTCATGTGAAGGTGGATTATCCGACAGACCGGGAGGAATTAGAGATTGTGAAGCGAACCACGGCCGATCGCGATGTGCAGATCACGCCCACGTTGGATGCGGCGCAGATTCAGCAGTTGTCGCGGATCGTGCGCCGCGTGCCGATTGCAGACCACGTCGCCGAGTACGCCTTGCAGTTGGCTCGACGAACGCGTCCCGGTCAGCCGGAGTCGCCCGCCTTTATTAGCGAGTATGTGCTCTGGGGAGCAGGGCCGCGGGCAAGTCAGTACCTGGTGTTGGGCGGAAAGGCTCGCGCTATTTTGCACGGACGTCACTTTGTAAGCCAGGAAGATATTCGTGCTGTCGCTGCGCCCGTTTTGCGACACCGCATCAAAACGAATTTTACGGCCGATGCCGAGGGCGTGAACGCCGACGAAATCGTCCGCCGGCTGCTCGTTGAGGCGGGTGCGAAGGCGGGGGGATGAACGCCATTTCGCATTGGCATTGGCAGTGAAAGGAGTTTGACTGCGTGGAGAGTATCGCGTCGCATCTCGATCCGAAGGTTCTTGCCCAATTGAAGGGCTTGCGGCTGCGCGCGAGGCAGATCGTCGAGGGGTACGTGGCGGGATTGCATCGCAGCCCCTTTCGCGGGTTCTCCATCGAGTTTGCCGAGCATCGCGAATATGCGCCGGGTGACGACCTGCGATACGTCGATTGGAAAGTGTACGGCCGTACGGACAAGTATTACGTGAAGCAGTTCGAGGACGAAACGAACCTGATTTGTTACGTCGTGCTCGATGCGAGCGAGAGCATGCGGTACCAGGGGCCCGGTGTCGCGATGTCCAAGTTCACCTACGCCCAATGCCTGGCAGCGGCGATCAGTTTCCTGGTGCTGTTGCAGCACGACGCGGTTTCGGTGGCGACGTTTGATGACCGCGTCCGGCATTTTGTCAGGCCGGCGGGAAGCCCCGCTCAACAGCAGCAGGTGCTGGCCGCGCTGGAAGATGTCGAGCCCGTGGCGAAGACGAATATGGAACGCACGTTTCGCGAATTGGCCGAGCGGATGGTGAAGCGGGGGATCGTGTTGGTGATTAGCGACTTTTTCCACGACACCCGATCGATGCTTGCCGGACTGCGGCATTTTCAATTTCGGCGGCACGACGTGGCACTGCTGCAGGTGCTCGATCCCTGTGAACTCGACTTCCCTTTCCGCGGCTCGACCTTGTTCCGCGGGATGGAGCAGTTGCCCGATCTGTTGGCGGATCCGGCCGCGCTCCGAACTGCTTACCTGCAAGAGTTCAACCATTTTCTGCAGACCGTCAAATCCGGTGCTCAGCGCATGGGGATCGACTACCGATTGATCCGCACCGATCAGTCGTTCGACAAGACGTTGGCCAGCTTTCTCGCGCATCGCGCAACGAAAACGGGATGAGGTTGCGTGATGATCTTCCTCATTCCCGCGATGATCGGCGCTTTCGCAAACGCGTGGATGCTGCTTTGGGGGGTGGCTGCAGCGATCCCGATTGCGCTGCACCTGTGGAGTCGCAGGCGGTATCGCGAGATGTCCTGGGCCGCGATGGAATTCCTGCTGGCCGCCGCCAGGAAAAATGCGAGACGGATCCGTATCGAGCAGCTACTTTTGCTGCTCATTCGCGTGCTGATTGTGTCGATGCTGGCAGCTGCACTGGCCGAGCCGTTCCTGGCCACGCGCGGGAATCTGGATGGATCCACTGCCGCGGCCGGCACAACGCACCACCTGATCGTGCTCGACGCATCCTATTCCATGGACGCCAGGCAGGGTGATCGCTCCTTGTTCTCGCTCGCACAGGATCGTGCCAGGCAGTTGGTCCAGCAAGCAGTGCAAGGCGATGCGTTCACGGTCGTGCTGTTGGCTGATCCGCCGGAGATCGTGATTGGCCAGCCGACCTTTGATCGAAGTGTGGTGGTGGAGGAAATCGACGGCGCGTCGCTGACCGATCAGGCCGCGCGCGTCGGGGCCTTGGTCGAGCCGCTGGAATCGCTCATCCAGAGGGTGACGCGGGAATATCCTCGCATTCTCCATCATGAAATTGCGATTTTTACCGATTTGACCCGTGCAACCTGGGACGACGCCGCCGACACCGCGATGCAAACGGAGTGGCAGCGGCTCGGCGCTTTGGCCGACATCGAGATCGTGGAGCTGGGGGAAGCGAATCGCGAGAATCTTGCGGTGACGCGGTGGGAGTTGCAGTCTTCGTTGGTGACCACTGGAAATACCGTGGTGGTCGAGGGCGAAGTGCGAAATCACGGCACGCAGGATCGCAACGGCCTGCGTGTTGATTTCTTAGTTGACGGTCAACTGCAGGATCAGAATCGAGTCGATGTGCGGGCCGGAGGCAGTGGGTCTGTCGCTTTTCGCTGCCGATTCGAGCAAGCTGGTGAGCATGCGCTGAAGGTTGTCCTGCAAGCCGATCCCTTGCCGGTGGACAACCAGCGATGGCTCAGCGTTCCCGTGGTCGATCGGTTGCGTGTCTTGTGTGTGGAGGGCAGGGCAGGGGAGGCGGACTTTCTTCGGTTGGCCTTGGAGCCGGCCAGGGATGATCAAACGCCGGTCGAGACGCAAGTCGCGGACGAGTCGATCTTGTTGGAAGAGGGTCTGAATCGTTTTGATGCCATTTTCCTGTGCAACGTGGCAAAGTTTAATCGCGAAGAGCGTGCTGTCTTGTCGCGCTATCTGCACAACGGTGGAGGCTTGGTATTTTTTCTTGGCGACCAGGTTGAGGCCGATCAGTACAACGAGATACTGGGCGAGGACGGGGACGAGTCGATCTTGCCGGCGCGGTTGGAGCCTGCTGTCTCTGCACCCGACGTGGCGATCAATCCGCTGGACTATCAGCATCCGTTGGTGTCGGCGTTTCGTGGTCAGGAGCGAGCGGGCTTATTAAGCACGCCGATCTGGCGATACTTTCCGTTGCGACCTATGCAGCGAGGAAACGAGCCGGCGCGGGTTGCCTTGGCGACCGATCGCGGCGATCCGTTGGTGGTCGATGCGATGGTCGGTGAAGGGCGATGTCTGCTGTTCGCTACCTCCGTTTCTACCCAATCGATGGATCGCAGTGTTTCTCCACCGACACCCTGGACAGCCCTGCCGACGTGGCCATCTTTTGTTCCATTGATTCAGGAGTCATTGGTGGTCGTGGGAGAAGGTCGCGGACGGAATCGAAATGTGAATGTAGGGGAAAGCTTGCACTATCCTGCGCCGAGTCTTGACCCCGACGCGATGATCAACCTCGCGGGACCTGTCGACCCGCAAGGGCGATTCCCCGATCGAGAACGTCTGCGCGTCGTCGTGGAGAAAGGGCAGGCCGAATGGAGTTCGACCGCCTTGCGACAAAGCGGGTTGTACCAAGCGACCGTGCGGAGTGATTTGAGTTGGAAGCGATGGTTTGCGGCAAACATCGAGACGCAGGAGAGCGACCTGACGAGACTGGAAAGGACGCAGTTAGCGATTCCCTTTCCGGCCGCACCGCGTGAAGACGCACGTTTGCAAGAAGAGAACGACTTATCGGGTCGCCGGCCGATCTTTCAATCGCTGCTGGTAGGTTTGCTGGGACTCTTGCTCGTAGAGTCATTCTTTGCGTCGTCGTTGGCTCGCAAGCACCGGGGGCTTGCTCGATGAACGACTCGTTGGTGCAACTTATCCGAGCTCTGTTGGGCGAGGCCTCGTCTGAGGTCGGGCAAGGATTGGAATCTGCGATTGAGCATCGCTGGCCGCTTTCCCCGTCTGTGACGGTATTGGTATTGTTCGTCGCGGCGATCGTGACTTTGGTCGCGTACCGTCGCGAGGGTATTGCGTCGTCCTGGATGCGTCGATCGCTAATCGTGCTGCGGCTGTTAGCCATTTTGATCGTCGTGGTCATGATGTACGGCTGGGTACTGATCGAACATCGCACAGATCTTGCCGAAGTGGTCGTCGCAGTGGATGTCTCGACCAGCATGACGGTGATCGATCGCTGGGGTGAAGAGCCGTGGGTACAAGCGATGATGCGTCGCCTGCAGGCGACCGTCGACGGCCCTCCAACCCGCATCAACCTTGCAAAAAGCGTGTTGCTGGAAGACGACGCAGTGAGAATGCGTCAGTGGATGGAGCGATATCGCGTACGAATGTTCTCGCTGGGCGAACGTGTTGAAGAGATGGGAACCGGAGATGCGACGAACGCGGTGCGGAACCAAAATGGTCGTCAAGAAATCGATGTGGGCGTCTTGAAGCGGATTGAAGCGGATCAGCCGGCGAGTCGTCTGGGGACGGGATTACTGGAGATTCTTGAACGACAGCGAGGACGACCGACCGCTGCGATGGTGATCTTCTCGGACGGGGTAACTACCGAGGGGCGAACCTTAGGGGATGCCGCCGAAGTGGCTGCCCGTCGACGCATTCCCTTGTATCTCGTTGCGATGGGCACGGATCTGGCTACACGCGATTCCAAGATTGCGGATCTCGTCGCCGAAGATGTCGCCTTCGTGAACGATTGGTTGCAATTCGATGCGCAGGTGACATCGAGCGGCTATGAGGGTCGTTCAGCGGTTGTGCGGTTGATTGATGAAGACGGCGGGCAGGTGCTCGCAGAGAAAACCGTTGAAATGCCGAAGGCAGGCGAGTCCCTGCAAGTTCGATTGGTCCATCGCCCGACGCGACAAGGCGAATGGCATTACGCCGTGGAAGTTCAGCCTCAGGCTGATGAACTCAATGTGGCAAACAATCGACAGCGTCGTTCGGTGCGCGTGCACGAACAGACGATTCGGGTGTTGTATGTGGAAGGGGCACCGAGTTACGAGTTTCGTACGCTAAAAACATTTCTGTCACGGCAGCGCAAGACGGAACTGCCAGGCGAGGCGGCCATCGATCTGCATACGGTGTTGCAGGAGGGGGATGCCGATTATGTATTGACCGACGCAACGGCGCAACGTGCGTTCCCGGCGAGTCGTGATGCGCTCTTTGATTACGACGTGGTGCTTTTCGGCGATTGCAATCCGGAGCTGTTCTCGACCTCGACGCTGAATCATCTTCGGGAGTTCGTGAAAGAACGAGGAGGAGGAGTGTTGTTTCTCTGCGGACCACGCTATCTGCCGGTCGAGTACCGCGAGAGTCCGCTGCGGGAGCTGTTTCCTGTTCGGATGGAGGCGGTGAGTATCCCAGCGCCGCAGGTGAACTTGACGGAAACATTTGTCGTCGCCCCTTCAGCGATCGGCGTGCGCAGCCCGATGTTGCAGCTTGGTGAAAACGCGATCGACAACGCGGCGGCTTGGGCACGGTTGCCGGGGCTGTATTGGATGGCGGACGCTTCGGACCTCTCACCCGGTGCGATGGCCTTGCTGGAGCACCCGACGAGGGTCACTGCCAAAGGCCAGCGTCTGCCGGTGGTGTGCATGCAATATGTGGGAGCGGGCAGCGTGGTCATGCATTTGACCGACGAGACCTGGAGATGGTCCCGGGATGAGCGCGGGCCGAAGTATTACGAGCGTTATTGGGAGCAGGTGATTCGTTATTTAGCTCGTGGAAAACTGCGGGGTGTAGATCGGGTGGAACTGTCGGTGGATCGGCCTGAGGGCTATCCGCTGGGTGAACCGGTTCGGGTGCAGGCACGCTTCTTGAATCAAAGCGCGGCGCCGACAGAGGACCGTGCAGTGTCCGTCGTCATCCAGGACGAACCCGGAAGTCGTCGCTCGGTTTCTTTGCATCGCGATGGTACGGTGCGGGGTCTGTTTCAATCATCGGTCACCGCATTGCCGTCGGGCCGTTATCGTGCATGGTTGGCATCGCCCGCAGTGGAGGGTGAGCCGCCTTCGGTGTCGTTTGTTATCCATCCGCCGCTTGGTGAGCAGTCGCAAGTGGGGATCGATTCGAACGATCTTGCGCTGGCTGCACGGCGTGCGAACGGGAAACTGTTCACGATGGGCGAGATCGACTCCTTGACCGCGGAATTGCCTGCGGGGCAGCCGGTGCGTGTGGAGGCGCTGCCGCCGCGGTCGCTTTGGAACCTGTGGCCCTTGCCACTGGCGTTTCTGGTGGTGCTCTCCTGCGAATGGGTGCTTCGCCGGCGGGCGGGACTGCTATAATGCAACGCAACCTGCAATCCCTGCGGTCTTAGATCCCATGCCTCATTTGCTGGAACAGAAAGTTGCGTCGGTGGCGCATCGGCGTCGATGCGTGGCGATCGCGATTTCGGTCGCGAAGGGCTTGGCGGCAATCCTCGGAGCCGTCCTGCTGGCCTGCCTGTTCGATTATTTGTTCCGGTATCGAGATCCCGGTATCCGCTACTTGTCCACTGCCGCAGTATGGGCGGTGAGTGTTTGGGTGATACTTCGATGGATTTTGCCGGCTGCGCGATTGCGTTTGCAATCAATCGGAACCGCCCGCGAGATCGAGCAGTATTATCCGCTGTTGGGCGAGCGTCTCTCGAGTGCCATCGCTTTTTTGGGCGAACGGGACGACGATCCCTACGCCGGATCGATTGCCTTGCGACGAGCCGTCGTGCATGACACCGTCGCGACACTGGAACAAATCGACTTAAAGACCGTTGTCGATCGCCGGCCTGCCATCGTCGCGATTCGATGGGCTATCGTCGTGGCGATGATCGCGATCGGAGTCGGGCTGTGCGACCTCCAGGCGACTCGGACAAGCCTGGCGCGCTTGGCCCTGCCATGGCAGCGGCGCGAATGGCCGCGGAAAAACTATCTTCGAGTCAGCGGCTGCCCCGCACGTGTTGCCGTGGGCAGTGATATCGATTTCGAGGTGGTGGATGACGGGGGAAAACTCCCCGATCGCGTCTGGTTGGAATTGCAAGCGATTGATTCCGAAACGCCTGCGGTTGCCAAGGATTCGGTTGTGATGACGCAGCGAGGGGATCGGGCTGTGCATCGCTTGTCGCGGGTGACCGAATCGTTTCGCTATCGAGTGCGAGGCGGCGACGACGAATCGGACGCGTGGATCGCCGTGGAGGTGTTGCCGCCGGCGAAGGTCGAGCAATTGGAATGGCAGATCGATCCGCCGGCCTATTCGGGCTGGCCTCCCGAACGGAACGTCGGCTCGCAACTTCGTGCGTTAGCCGGCTCCCGACTGCAATTGTTCGGCAAAGCTTCCCTGCCGCTTGCCAGCGTGCGATTGAGGGACGCATCGGGAAAGCTTTTGCTCGACCCATCCGCCGTGCGGCTTTCACAGGATCGCCTGAGCTTTGAGGTTTCACCTGCCGACGATGCGGCCTGGCTTGCGGAACAATCGACCACCCTTCATGTCGAAGTGGAAGATGAGCGCGGCAT
>JBJOLO010000489.1:0-3510 GCA_046045565.1 Planctomycetota bacterium
CGAAGTTGCTCCTGCTCCAGTTTCAGTCCCACCCAGATCTGAAGCAGGCAGCGGAGGTGGAACTGATACGTCGCCTCGCTGGCAACGGCAGGCAGCATTCCCACCAACACTTCGAAGATCAGCGTATAGGCCACCGCGATCAGGATCGCCCGCTTGGGAATGATCACGCCCAGCAGCGCGTAAAGGGTACCGTAGCCGACCCCCGAAAGCACCACCAATCGGGCATTCGCCCACCAGATGCGCAGCGGCTCGGCCATTACCGGCGACGCAATCAGTACGCACAGGGTCAGGCTGATCAACCCCGCCGAGATCGTCCAGAGCACGCCGTTCAGCAGTTTTCCAAAATAGACCGTTTGGCGGCCGTAGGGTCGCACGGATAGGTAGGGCCAGGTCTTTCCATCCAGCTCGCTTTGAATGTGCGGCGCGACCCATAATAACAGGCCTAGCAAATTGGCTGCTTCGGGGATCAGAATGAAGAGCAATACCGACCAGATCGCGGTGCTCTGCGCGTCGCCATTCAGGCGAAACATCCCCACGATGGTCATCGGAAACAGCACCAACAGGCACCACGCCGCTAAACGCGGCGCCGTAAAACTGCGCCGCGCTTCAAAGCGCAAGGCGGCAAACATCGCGCCCCAAAGTCGACGCGAAAGGCTCGGCAACGGGTTCGCAACTTGATTCGTCATCGGTCGCCTCCGCTGCCCGATTCCGCCTTTGCGATCCGCGAAGACGCCGCATGCGAAAACCGGTCGCCGCGACGCAATCGCAGCAAGGTGCTGAACACCGCATGCAACGAATCGTCGGTCGAATGAACCTCGTCAATCGAAATCTCAAGTTCCTGACAGAGTTGCGGCAATCGCTGATACACTCGCAAAGGACGACGCGTCGCCAATTTCAGGCCGAGCTCCCCGAGCAGCGTCACACCCTCGACTAGGTCCTCGTGAATCAAGCGTTGCGCCAACAAGGCGGCACGCGAGCAATGCACCGTGATTTCGCTCGGGACATCCGTCAGCAGGGAGTACACCTCCTCTGCGGAACCGGACGCCAATAATCGGCCGCCGTAGATCAGCAAGAACGATGTCGTAATGGCTTCGACTTCGTGCAGAATGTGACTCGAGAGAATCAGACTGCGCCCGCGGCGGATCCAATCCCGGAGCATCATCGTGATGTCGTGCCTGCCGATCGGATCAAGGCCGTTGAAGGGTTCGTCGAGAATCAGCAGTTCCGGGTCATGGGCTGTCGCCTGGGCGAATTTCGCCCGCTGCCGCATCCCGCGCGAGTAGCCGCCGATGGGGCGATGCATGGCATCGGATAATCCGACCATGGTCAGCGCGTCGCGAGCACGTTCTTTCGCGTTGCTCCGCGCGTATCCTTGCAACTCCAACAAATAGGTGACCCATTCATAGGCACTCACGTTCGCGTACATGCCTTCGAAACCCGGACAAAAACCAACCTTCTCCAGGATTTGCGGATGGTTCGGCCTGCCCCCGAACACGCGGGCTTCGCCCAGGGAGGGGAAGAGCTGTCCGGTGAGCAAATTCAGTAACGTCGTCTTGCCGGCACCATTCGGTCCCAAGAGCCCGTACGCACCGGGAGCCAAGGTCAGATCGATGTCGTTGACACCGATCACCGTGCCATAGAGTTTCGTTACGTTTCGTAATTCAATCACGGCGTGGCAACGACTCCTACCTGCGATGCAGTACCCACATTCGGCGAAAAACCACCACCAGCGAAACGAGCGTCAGGCCCGTCAGGATCGCCGATGCGATTTGCAATCGGCGTGCCTCCACCTGAAACCCGAAGATCGAGGACTGCAAATCGCCCAGCGTGTGATAAAGCGACACAAACGTCCACCGGCTTGGAACGTCCATCGCAAATCGACCGAGTCGTTCCGCGTCCATGATCATCAGGCTGGAATGAGCCACCCATCCCACCACCCAAATCGCAAACCAACCGAACGATGCGTAACGGGTCTCCTCCGTCAGCGATGACAGGGCCAGCGCAATCGCCGTGGTCGGGACCACGACAATCACGGAGGCCGCGCAAACCCGCAGGGGTAAATCCCATGTATCTCCGACAACGCTGAAACTGGGCGAGAGCAGGACGCCGAGTACATACAGGCAGACGGCGGGCAGCGTGCTGATCAGAAACAGATACGTGCCCACCACAGCCGCTTTGCCGAGGACGTACTCCGTAATGCCCAGTGGCCGCGAGAAATAAAGCAAATGGCTGCGGGTCCGCAAATCGCGGGAAATCAACGGCGGAGCAATCAGCCCGACAAGCATCACCATCAACAAACCCTGCGGATATCGAAAGAGCGTCATCAGCATGAACGCCCAAACGGGTCGACGTTCTGCTGCTCCGCCGCGAAACACTTGATCGACCGTCAACCGCCCCTCCGGCATGCGCATGATGATCGCGCGTCCCAACGTCTCGCCCGCGCCCTCTTCCAGGGCCCGTTCGTAGGCAAAAAAGGCAATGCCAAAGTAGATCGCCGGCAGCCATGCCACGAACAGCATCCGCCGCAACCATTGGTTTTTCCACGCCAACCGGATGCCCGTCGTGGCAATAACGCCCACGCGCCGCCATGCCGACTCGCGCTCGCCGCTCCAGGGACGATAACCGACATCAAAGACTGGCACGCTCCCCCTCCCTCACACACTCGAGAAACACTTGCTCCAGCGAATTGCGCGACGGGACAAGCGACTTGATGGCAACACCGGAATCGCGAGCCCATTGCCAGACTCGATCCGCGAGGCGATCGTCGGCAGGCCGGATCGTGAGCGTTCCCGGCGACTCGCTTTCCACTTGATACCCGTCCCTGACCGCCAGTGCCTGAAATCGCTCCGCTGATCCCAGCAAACGAACATGCACTGCCGGCTCGGCAGGCTTACTCAACACGGCCAAGGATTCCACCATGCGAATGCGGCCTTTCGCCATGAACGCAACGGAATCACACGTCGCCTGCACATCGGGAAGGATATGGGTTGAAATCAAAATCGACTTGTCGGCCTCCCGCGCCAGCGCGCCAATCCGCGTGAGCATCCGATCCCGCTCTTCGGGGTCAAGGCCTGCCGTGGGCTCGTCGAGAATCAACAAGTCGGGATCGTGCACCATCGCCGCGGCGAACTTCACTTTCTGCCGCATCCCGGTCGAGTAGGTTTCCACATCGCGATATCGCTCCTGACCCGCATCGCAGAAATCCAGAATCTCGTGAGCGCGCCGCAAGGCTTCGCGGGCGGGAATGCCGGACAGTCGCGCCAGATAGCGAACCGCCTCGACGCCGCTCAGCCCGGCAAAATAACAGTCATCCTCCGGCATGTATCCCACGCGAGATCGGATCAGCGTCTTGCCTGCCGGCAGTTCGCATCCCAGCACCCAGGCGCGGCCCGACGAAACCCGCACCAGTCCCAGCAAAACCTTGATCAGGGTCGACTTGCCCGCGCCGTTCGGACCAAGCAGCCCCGTCACTCCGGGAGGGATCGAGCACGAAACATCGTTGAGCGCGCA
>JBJOLO010000562.1:0-3604 GCA_046045565.1 Planctomycetota bacterium
CGGGGCTCAGCAGGTAATTGGCACCCAATCCGTGACACGTAATCAGCAGTACGGAGAAACCGCATACGACTGCCAGTCCTCCCGTGATCGCGGGAACCAGATTTTGATTCTCGCGACGCAGCACCAAAGGCAGTCCCAGCATCACCAACGTAACATCCAGGAACGGCTGAAGGAACCGACTGTGAATGATCACCCGCGTCTCGGCCCCGACCCGATAACTCGGGTTACCCAATTCATGGATCAGTTCCGATGTGGAGGAAAACCGCTGCCATAGATCGCCCGTTGCGATCTGTTCGAAGGTCAATTGGCTGACGACGAAACATTGCCGCGGTTCCAGCCAATCGGTATCGGAGGGGCTCAAGAGGACGGGTTCACCATCCAGCGAACAGGACGGCCGCGATGCCAGATTCTCGGGACGTTCAACTTTATCCAGCAAGAAACCAGCCGGTCGATCGCCTTCAGGAGGGTAGTAAACAGCCGAATCGGCCACCAACTTGTCGCCGAATTCTGAAAGGGTTGTGGGCAAGCGGAAGTTGGGACGTTCAATACGCTGTCGGGAACGCACGACTGCCCGTCCGGTGAAGAAAATATCGGTGCGATGATCATACCGCGGCGTAAACGCGCGAGGCGTATCTCCCAGCCAGTCCTGAGCGTTGCGTGTCAACTGAGCACGATGGGCCGGCATCCACCATTCGCGATTTGCCATCCCCAGACCGCTTACGACGACCGTGGCGGCGAGGATCGGTGCGACGACCCGCCACTTGGTGATGCCGCCCGCCAGGATCGCGGTGAGTTCCCGGGATCGCTGTAGCCAGGTGATGGTCGCCATCGCTGCCAGCAATGCCAGCATGCCGTAAGTCTTGTCAAAGACCGATAGGGAGTGGATGCGGTAGTAATCGTAAACGATCGCCAGGATGTTCCGCCCCTGGCGTTCGGCATAGATCTGGAATTCGTCCAGGTTCGTGAAGGCATCGATGATGACATACAGCGATGCCAGTGCAACAAATCCGACAAGCAGCACCTTGAAAAACTGCTGCAGGATGTATCGATCGAGTATGAACATGGCACCTACCCAGGGGGCTGAACGATAGGCTAGTTTGTTGCTAGTGGTCAAGGTCGATTACGGACCGGACGAGGGGATCAGTTCAAGCAGCATTGAAGTTCCGCGGGAAATGGAATCCCTCGGAATGTCGAGTCCCTCGCGGGCGTGTGGGCGGTAGTGGGGAGCGGAGGCAGCAGTCTGATGCGGATTCGCGGTGGGGCCGCCGGCCTGGAACAACAAGCCAACACCGGAAAAGCATGCGAACCGGGTGGTGATGGACCGTCCCCGCGGAGAGTGACGTGGCAGGCGTGGTCGCGGGCCGGTTGGCAGGGCTGGTGGCAAGCCTGTACCAGGGCGACTGACGCCCTGGCAGACTTGTTTTTTCCGCCGGTGTGCCTGGCGTGCGATGCCGAATTGCAACCGCAGTCGGTGCGCCTGTGCTCCGCCTGTCAGGATGGCATCGGTTTCGCTTCGGCGGCGAATTGTCCGCGATGCGCTGCGCCGCTTCCGCAACTGGGATCGCAGTCGGCGAACTGCTTGTATTGCCAACGTCGGAAATATCGCTTTCGTTCGACGATGGCGATCGGGGCATATCGAGGTTCGCTCCAACAGATCGTGCTCCGCATGAAGCACTCGATGCACGAACCGCTCGCCACCGTCATGGGGCAGTTGCTCGGCGATCGTGTTCGCAGTCGCTGCAGCGATCTGCCGATCGACGCTGTGGTGCCCGTGCCGATGCACTGGTGGCGACGATTGCGTCGCGGCACGCCAGCAGCGGAACTACTCGCGGAGGGTGTGGCAGGCCAAACCGGTTGGCGGTTAGTGCGCGATCTAATCGTGTGTCGACGTGCCACTCGCAAGCAGGGCACGCTATCGCCCGCCGACCGATTGGAAAACGTGGCCGATGCATTTGGCGTTCGAAGTCGCTACGATGTGCAAAACGCCCGTGTACTGCTGGTGGACGACGTGATGACCACCGGCGCGACCCTCAATGCCGTCGCGCAGGCGCTGTTGCGCGGCGGAGCGAGCGAAGTGCACGTGGCCGTGCTCGCCCGCGGTACCGGCAGTTAATCGCGATGGCTTTTACAACGAACGATGAGGTGGTTATGTCTGAGGCGGCGATCGTCCGCATTGGTTCGCGGGCCAGTCCCTTGGCGCGATGGCAATCCGAATGGATCGCAGGCCGACTGCATGAATGCGGAGTCGATGTCGAAATCGTTTGGATCACCACCGAAGGCGATGTGACGACCGGACCGATCGGAGCCTCGAGCGCGCCGGGGCTGTTCACCAAGGAAATCCAACGCGCCCTGCTCGATCGCCGTATCGACCTTGCCGTGCACAGCTTGAAAGACCTGCCGACGGAGCCCATCGCCGGCCTTCGATTGGCTTCCGTGCCGCCCCGACAGCGTTGTGGCGATGCATTGATCAGTCCGATTGCCGACTCGGTGGAATCCCTGCCGAACGGAGCCAGGATCGGCACCGGCAGTGCCCGTCGTCGCGCTCAACTGCTACATTGGCGTCCCGACTTGAACATGCTCGACCTCCGCGGCAACGTCGACACTCGACTTCGCAAACTCGATGAAGGCCAGTACGACGCCATCGTGCTCGCCGAAGCCGGACTGGTGCGTTTGGGGCTCGAACACCGGATCACCTCAGTGCTGCCCGCCGCGCGCGTGCTGCCCGCCGTCGGACAAGGTGCGCTTGGACTCGAAACGCGTGCCGACGACGAACGCACCATTCGATGCCTTGAGCCGCTGAACGATCCTGCGACGCTCGCCTGTGTCACAGCCGAACGCTCACTGTTGGCAACCCTCCGCGGCGGATGCGTGGCCCCGGTGGGAGCATGGGCCAGGATTGAGGATGGTCTGCTACGCATCGAAGGGGTCGTGCTCGACCGCGATGGCCGCAAGCGATTGCTGGCCGAGCGAAAAGGGGCGTTCACACTGGAGTCCGCAACCGCGCTGGGTGCTGAGGTGGCTCAAGAACTACTCGCCCACGGCGCCGCCGAATTGATCGCTTCCATTCGCGAGTCGACAACCTGAGATGCGTGTGCGCAAGACACCGCCGAACTCCGCTCGCAGTCTCGCCTGTGAGCGGTTTGATCCGGTCGCGACAGCCTGCAAACCCGATTGCGACGCTCCTGGGGGGCTTGCCAATCGCCCCGGTTCCGCATATCGAAAGACGCGTTCCGAATGCGCCTCGCCGCGACAGGCCGAGCGGCATCGGACTATCCAAATTGGACAAGATCGAGTGATTGGCTGATCAAAGTATCGGCGGATCGAAACATCATCAGATCGTTTACGAACTTTCCTAGTGTGTGAGCACGCGAGACGCGAGGAGCAAGACGGATGGCAGGCAGCACAGTGCGTTGGGGCATTCTCGGTTCGGCTTTTATTGCCCGCAAGAATTGGCGATCGATTTGGAATTCAGGGAATGCGACCCTGACGGCTGTCGCCAGTCGAAGTGTCGAGCGGGCCGAGGAATTCATCGCCGATTGTCAGCGCTACAGCCCGTTTGAACGAAAACCGACAGCCTGCGGCACCTACCAGGAATTACTCGAAC
>JBJOLO010000606.1:0-6012 GCA_046045565.1 Planctomycetota bacterium
ACGTGGCGGCGATGGCAGCGTTGCGAACGACCTCGCCGATACCGCTGATGGCCGATGAGAGTGTTTTTTCGCTCGAGGATGCGCATCGGCTCACCGCGGCGCGGGCTGTGGATGTCTTGAGTGTCTATCCGGGCAAGCATTGCGGTATCGCCGGCACGGTAGAGATCGCTCACGTTGCCAAGGCGGCGGGCATCACCTGCGCGATCTGCAGCAACCTGGAGCTTGGTATCGGGACAGCTGCCATGTTGCACGTTGCCGTGGCGTTGCCGACGATCGACAGCGATGCGTGGCCCGCCGATCTTGTCGGTCCGATCTATCATGAGGCCGACTTGTTGACGGAACCGTTGCAGCTTGGTCCTCCAGCTGCGCGTTGCCCGATGGGGCCGGGGCTTGGCGTGACGCTCGACGAATCCCAGCTCGAGCGCTATCGCGTGAAGTAGTCCACTTTACGGACAAGGAAGAACGCCGCGTCGCGTGCGGCAAGCCCATGGCATCTGCGCGGGGCTCGTGCGTGGCCGCGAGCGATCGCGGTGATTGAGGCTGGACTGCCTAGGTCGATTGCACGAAGCGGACCGTTGCCGAAGCGTTCTTATTTCGCAGTGGCGGCTTTGCGCTGCAGTCGCCAGACGTCGGAGGTCATGTTGTTGCCGGCGACCATCCAGAGGCTGCCGTCATGGACGAATACGCTGGCCGCATGTCGCGGCGCCCAGGGCGTGTTCGGCACTTCGGTCCAACGTTCGCCATCCTCCGAGTACCACACATCTTTGCGATTGCCGCCGTCTTTGTGATAGCCTTCGAGCACCCACAGTTTGTCGTCGAAGACGGCAACTTCATGGTATTGACGCGGGTGCCACGGTGCAGCTTTGGTGTGTTGCGTCCAGTGGCTGCCGTCTTCCGAGCTCCAGACGTCATTAAAAAACTGGCGTGAGGGGATCTTGGGGGTGTCGTACGTACCGCCGCCCAGTACCCAAATGCGGCCTCGAAATACCGCGCTGCCGCCGATCATTCCGCGCTGCGACCAGCAGGGTTCCGCGAGTGGCACCTGATGCCAGTGGATACCATCCTCGGTGTTCCAAACGTCGCGATAAAACTTTTCTTCCTCGGGGGCAAATGGCGGGACCGTCTGTCCGCCGATGACCCAGATCTTGTTTTGATGAACGACGGTGTAGTGCAGTGCGCGTGGACCCCACGGTACCGGATGATCTTTGTTCACGTAGTTCCACTGTTTGCCGTCGTCCGAATTCCAGACATCAAAATGATAGTGTCCCTGATTCACATCGCCGCCGACGATCCACATCTTGTTGTTGAGCACAGCATATCCGGCCGTATGCCGGCCTTCCCAGTCGCTCGACGGGTTGAATGAGCGATCGAGGAAGGTGTTCTTCTTTTCAAGCGTCCAGGATTGTCCGTCGCTGGAGCTCCAGACTTCGTTGTTGCAGATGCGAGGGAAATGCTGTTTGTCGCCAGGGTTCCAGCCGCCGATGAAAAACATGCGGCCGTTATGCACGAGCGCGCCGGCACCGTCGCGCGGTGCGAAATCGGCCTTCGCCGTGACTTGCTTCCATTCGTACTCGACTGTCTGCGACGCTGGTGGTGCGGCAAAGATTGCGACGGAGACGGCGCTGTAAAAATACCCGGAGACCAATAGCGCCACAGGGCGCGACAACATGCGGCGCATCGATACATGCTCCCGATCAATAGGAATCGTTGCTTTCGCGACCGGCCAGTCGCACACGCTTGCGCAGTCTACCGCATGGTCGAGCGTTTTCCAAATTCTGATCAAGATGCCGGCGCGATACGGGGCGCTTTCGGTTCGGAACGGATCCGGAGTTCCGGAGGTTGCTCAGCCGATTGCAGCTTGCGTGGGATTGGTGCAAGATGATGCCCGCAATCGTCGCCAGCAAAGAGTTGGAAAAGCGTGAGTTGCGGTTTTGACCTCGAGGATGCTTTACAACGCGATCGAAGAAGCAAAGGAATCGCATGGCAACGGAGAAAAAAACGTCCTTGCATGGCAATGAGCGCGTGATGGCAATCGACTGTCTGCGCGGCTTTGACATGTTCTGGATCATGGGAGGCGATTTGCTGGCGAAGGCGATCCTGGCGCGAGGCAACGGCGCATTCAGCGCTAGTTTGGCAATGCAATTCGAGCATGAGCCGTGGGAGGGAGTTCGGTTCTACGATTTGATCTACCCGCTGTTTCTATTTTTGGTGGGATGCGTGATACCGTATTCCTTAGCGAAATATGAAGGTCGGCCGCGTGATGCGTACGGCCGCGTGATTCGCCGCACGCTGCTCTTGGTGCTGCTGGGTATGATCTGCAATCAGCTGTTGCAATTTCGCTGGAGCGAAATGCGATGGACCGGCGTACTGCAGCGGATCGGTATTTGTTACGGCATCGCTGCAATGACATGGTTGCACACGCGGACTCGGCAACAGTTGGCGATCTGCGTCGCGATTTTGCTCGGATACTGGGCGATCCTGGCATGGGTTCCCGTCCCGGGCGGCGTGGCGGGCGATCTGACGATCGAGGGAAACCTGGGAGGGTATCTCGACCGCAACTATCTGCCGGGAAGAATCCTGCCCGAGTATTACGGATGGGGCGACAACGAAGGTCTTCTGTCGACAATACCGGCGGTGGTCACTGCGTTGCTCGGCGTGCTATGCGGAACGTGGCTGCGAAGCGGCCAGACGGGCTGGAACAAGTTTGTCGGCATGGCGTCGGCAGGTTTCGTGTTGCTGGTGGTGGGCACCATCTGGGGCCACACATTTCCTGTGATCAAGAATCTTTGGACCAGTTCGTATGTGCTGGTCGCTGCGGGGTGGAGCCTGTTGCTGCTTTCGCTCTTTTATCTCGTGATCGACGTCATGCAGTGGCGTCGTGGGACGACGTTCTTCGTCGTGATCGGCATGAATCCCGTGACGATTTATGTGGCCTCGGAGTTCCTTGATTTCGAGAAGATCTCGAGGTTCTTTACCGGAGGCGTGATGTTGTTGTTTCCCGATTGGGCAAACGTGATTTTGATCGCCGGTATGTTGACGGCTCAGTGGTTGTTTTTGTGGTTTCTTTACAAGCACCGCGTGTTCTTGCGTGTATGAAGGACGGTATGCAACGGGTATCCGTCCCGTTCACGACGACATCCCGAGGCAGTGTCCTTGATAGGATGTTGAAGTGAATCAGCAGTTCGCAGGACTCGACATAGCGTTAAGCACCGAGAGGATCGTAACGATGAGCGTTCAGGCTGGCAGTCGGCAAATTCTGATGCACGGCATGGTTTTCGTGCTAGTGGGATTGGTGTGGGGGTTTGCTGTTGCCGCTACTCCTTACCCGCGACTTGCACTCGGCGCGCACATCCAGTTGGTTCTGAACGGTATGCTGTTCATCGTTCAGGCGACGGCATTGTTAACACTCCCGAATCGTGTCGGGACGAAGTCGATCTGGGTGATGGTGGTGGCAGCGTGGTTAACATGGGCGATGGCGATTTCCGAGGTCGCCAATTCCTGGTGGGGAACGAGCCGGACTTTGCTGATTTCAGCGAGTCAGGCGGGTGTTACCGGCGGCACACCATGGCAGGAACTCGTGGTCACACTCGCGCACATGGCTGCCGGATTGGGACTGGTCGTCGCGTGGGCATTGCTCGTCATCGGTTTTCTACGGAACGCCAACGGCACGGATAAAAATAATGCGTGATATCGCCGCGGGATCGTTTTCGGATCGCGCATGATCCCGGGTGCTTGAGTGATCGCGGTAGCGGCGCGACGCCACTCCGCGTGGACGACTGGTTTGGTTCCGCTCGTCGGGGTGTTTTGGCTACCTTGTCTCCGATGTAGGCTCATCGGTGATTTGGCTGCGGTAGTAATCGAGCGCTTTGGCAAGTTGCTCTTCGACGTGCGGCCACTGTTCGGCGGGAATCTGATTGCGCTTACGCAGGTCTTCGCGAAGTCGCTCGATCCAGACGATGAAATATTTCGCGTCTGTAGCGGAGCGAACCGGTTGGCCGGCGACCCGCAGGTAGATCGGGCTTGAATGCGCGAACGCTTCGACGCCTTTCGTCGGTGCGTCGCGGCTTCCTTTCACGCGCACGGCGATCCAACTGCTGCGATCGAGCGTTATACTTTGATCAATTTGAAATTCCAGCAGTTCAGACTGATCGGCGGGGCGGGCGAGTGTCTGGATCTTTCCGTTGACGATGAGTTCCAAGGCTTCGAGGGGATAAGGGGCCCAGGCACGGACGCGAAGTTGGGCTGTGGCGGGTTTTTCCAATTCGATCGTGTCGCCGGGTTCCGAGTCCCCCACGTTCAATCGCAGCATGGGGCCGTTGGTGACGAACGTCTTTCCCGCTTTCAGATTCGCGTGCCACGCTTCGTACGTGAATCCTTCGCGGCAATGGACGTAAACACGATCGCCGCCCGGCAGGCGACTGGGGATGCGATTGAGGAAACAATCGGTGCCGGCTGACGCGGGTAAATGAAATCCGCAATTCAGCAGCCGATACCACACGGCGAGGTTGGCTCGATGATTCGATCCCATCACGTCGATCGTGTCGACGGTTCCGAGCGCCAAGTCAATCGGCAACTCTTTGGCGGTGAACGGGGCGGCGTACGGATCCTGCAGGCTGTGTGCCGGGTGAGTGTAATTCACAACGCCGTCTTGTTCGTGGACGTGATGAGCGATATCCGCATTAGTGGGTGTGTCGTGCGAATGGGGTGTGCCTTTGAATCCCGTGTAAATGGGTTGCACTAGCGATTTAAGGTTCAGCAGGGTCATGTGACCGTAGATCGAACTGCGGAATTCCTCGTTCCAGTACAGGACATGTTCCGAGTTCGACAGCGGGTCGGGGCGGCCCAGAAAAAACTGCTGGTCGTAAACGCCCTCGCCGTCGGAGTTGGCGACCATCATGTTGGCGACGTTCAGGTCTTCGCCTGTGATCTGCGGCAGAATGGTGGTCGGCGAGTTATACCAATAGCCGTAGCCGTAGTTGCCGTGGATGTGATTCTCTCCCGAATACCACCCATCCGCTGCCTGACTTGTCCATCGCTCCAGTTGCAATGTTCGGCTCGTTTTCGAATTTGATTCGACTTCGATTGCTTCGCGTGTAATGCGATGTTCAGGTCCTCGCGTCGCTTTGACAACGTAACGACCGACGGGCAATTCGAGTTCCATGGTCTGGTCGGCATAGAAGTGCATTTCCTTGCCGAGTACGCGATAGAGTGCATCCGACGGTGCGTAGAATTTGCCCGGTGTATCCTGGATGACAATACGTGCCGTCGCGGGGCGTGCATCGGGGCCTTCGACGAGAGTCAGAGCAACCTTGCCGGTCGGGCGATCGTATTTCATGCCGCCGTGCATGACGTTCGATTCGCGATCGCTTGAGAGATCCCGCAATACGATTTGCGTGGGACCGGAACGATTGTCGGTGTAGGCGAGCCAGCGTCCGTCGTTGGAGACGCTCGGACTGCCTTCGTCAGCGATCGCGTCGGTGAGTTGCTTGGCGTTCGCTAAGGCACCGGGCAACGTGTCTTCTTTTTCCTCACTACCGGACCGTTCGATCGGCAAACGCCACAGGTTGTTGTGCACTCCGCCTCGTTCCGTCGCGACAATCAGGGCATCGTCTTTTGCGGACCAGCAGAGGTCGTGTATGCGGGCGGGCCAGGTGACGAGTGGGCGAGGCGGACCGCCGGCCATCGATACCAGCCAGACATCAACCTGCGGCCCTTGGTTTCCCGGTTGTTCGTTCGGCTGATCGCGCGTGACGACGACGGCCAGAGTCTTTCCGCTGTGGGACAAGGCGATGCGAGGCCATTCGAGTCCGGTGGTGCCGATGCTTGGGCCGGGCCACGCCCCATCGGCAATGGCGTTCGTCAATTCTCCTGTTTGCACATGAAACCATGCGAGGCGAGGTCGGCGATTTGTCGGATGAAAGATGCCGAGAACTCGCCGATTCGTCGGGTCGAAATAGAGATTGCCATAGACCTGCAGATCTTGTGACTCGCGAACCAGCTTGCCAGTGGCCG
>JBJOLO010000633.1:0-3134 GCA_046045565.1 Planctomycetota bacterium
CCAACGCTCGCAGTGCCTGTTGCGTCGATTGTGAGGGAACAGTCCCGGAGTTATGTCTTTGTTCAAAAGCCGGGTGGCCTCTTCGAGCGACGCGTTGTCGAACCAGGACGAGCGGACGACCGCTTCGTCGAGGTTCGGCGCGGATTGGAGATCGGTGAGCAGATCGCCGTGCAAGGTGTGGCTGAACTTCAGACAACTTACGCTTCGGTTCGATAATCATGCTCAATAGTATCATCGCTTTTTCCTTGAAGAATCGTTCGCTGGTGATTGTGATTTCAGTCATCGGGCTGTTGTATGGCGGCCAGACGCTGCGCGAGATGCCGGTCGATGTCTTCCCGGATTTGAATCGCCCGACGGTGACCGTGATGACCGAGTCGCCCGGCCTCGCTCCCGAAGAAGTCGAGGTCCTCGTAACGCGCCCGATTGAATACCTGCTCAACGGCGCGACCGGCGTCAAACGCGTGCGATCGGCCTCGGGAATTGGCCTGTCCATCGTCTGGATCGAATTCGATTGGGGAACGGATATCTATCGGGATCGGCAGATTGTGGCGGAGAAGTTGCAGCTGGCTCGCGAACGGTTGCCTAAGGACACCAATCCGGTCATGGCACCGATCTCATCGATCATGGGCGAGATCATGCTGCTGGGTGTGCGGTCGACCGCACCGCTCCCGTCGCCGGACGATCGTATCGAAAAGGCGATGGAACTGCGGACGCTCTCGGAGTTTACCATTCGCAATCGCCTGTTGGCGGTGGAGGGTATTTCGCAGGTCACGGTCATGGGCGGGGTGCTCAAGCAGTATCAGGTCATTACCTCGCCGCAGCGGCTCGCGGCGCAAGACGTTTCGCTACAGCAATTGACGGAGGCGGCTGCCAAGGCCAACGTGATTACGGGAGGTGGCACTCTGGAACGAGGCGAAAAAGAGTCGCTCATCCGCATCAGCGGCCAAAGCATCGACCTCGCTCAGATCGAGCATACGGTGGTCGCTTGGCGCGATCCGCGTCCCGTGTTGATCCGGGACGTTGCGGAAGTGCGATTTGGCGGGCCAGTGCGTCGAGGCGACGGCGGGGTGTGGGTCAAGGAGGATGGCAAGCCGTCGGGCGGCGATGCGGTGATCCTCGCCGTTCAAAAGCAACCTCATGCGAACACGCTTAAACTTGATCAGCAACTGAGTCGCGTGCTGGGCGAGCTTCAACGTGACTTGCCGGGCGACGTTCTGATCGAGCAGCGAATCTTTAAGCAAGCCGACTTTATTGAGGCCGCGGTTGATAACATCCTTGATGCCATCCGCGACGGAGCCTTGTGGGTCGTGGTCATCCTGTTTTTGTTCATGTGGAATCTTCGCGTCAGCATCAGTTCGCTGACCGCAATGCCGATCTCGATTCTCCTCACGACCCTCGTTTTTTCAATGCTGGGGATTACGATCAACACGATGACGATGGGAGGCATCGCCGTGGCAATCGGAGACCTGGTGGATGATTCCATTGTCGATATCGAAAATATTTACCGACGATTGAAAGAGAATCGTCACGCTGCGAGGCCTCAGAATCCGCTTAAAGTCGTTTTTCTGGCGTCGAGTGAGGTTCGGAATTCGATTGTTTACGCCACGCTGATCGTGACGCTCGTGGTATTGCCACTGTTTGCGTTGGAGGGGCTCGAGGGGCGGATGTTCGCACCGCTGGGAATTGCTTATGTCATTTCGCTGCTATGCTCGCTGGTGGTTTCGCTGACGATCACACCGGTCCTGGGATCCTTTTTGCTCCCGGGAGCTCGCTTCCTGGACGATCAGCGCGATCCGCTGTTGCTCCGAAGTCTGAAGTGGATCGCGGAGCGGATGCTGCGATTCACGCTGCGACATGCCTACGCGATTCTTGCGGCGGTGAGCGTTCTGGTTGTTCTATCGATTACGTCGATCGCCTGGATGGGAGGCGAGTTCCTGCCGCCATTCAATGAAGGGACGCTGACAATAAATGTGCAGACTGAACCGGGGACAAGTCTCAGCGAGAGTACGCGGGTGGCGCGGCAGGTGGAGAACTTGCTCCTGGAGATTCCGGAAGTGTTGGCAGTCTCACGCCGCACCGGTCGCGCGGAATTGGATGAGCACGCGGAGGGCGTGAACTCTTCGGAGATCGACGTGCGATTGCTGCCGCATCAGCAAGCGAAGCCCGGCGCACTGTTCGCGGCGATGCGACTGATTCCCATCGTGCACCTCTGGGGAACCGAGCGGCAGGGCCGCTCGCGCGATGTCGTTCTGCAAGAGATTCGCGATAAGGTCGCCGCCGTGCCCGGAGTGAATGTGAATATCGGACAGCCGATTTCTCATCGGCTCGATCACATCATGTCTGGGGTGCGAGCGCAAATCGCAGTGAAGGTTTTTGGTCAGGACCTGCGGGAACTGCGCATGGCCGCCCAGGATGTGCTCGATCAGATGGCCGAAATCCCGGGCATTGTCGATCTGCAGATGGAGCCACAGATGGAAATATCTCAGCTCCGACTGCGCGTGAAACACGAAGAAGCTGCCCGCTACGGGCTCGCACCAGGCGATATTGCTGAGATGCTTCAGACCGCTTACAAAGGCCGGACCGTCTCGCAGATTCTTGACGAAGATCGATTCTTCGACCTCCTAGTCTGGTTCGACGAAGCGTCTCGCAACGACCCGGATGAAATCAACAAGACCATTCTCGACACCCCATCGGGTCGCAAGGTGGCTCTCGGTGATGTCGCTGAGATTCTGGACACCACCGGGCCGAACACACTGAATCGCGAAAACGTCCAGCGCCGCATCGTCGTGTTCAGCAATGTGCAAGGACGTGATCTTGCGGGAGTCGTTCGGGATGTGCAGCAGCGGATCACGTCGATAGAGGCATCGCTGAACGAACTGCCCGGCAATTACCGGATCGAGGTGGGAGGGCAATTTGAGGCGCAACAGCAAGCCAATGTTCGTCTCGCCGTGCTGGGGTTGTTTGCTGTTGTCGGCGTGTTTTTGCTCCTGTGCAGGGCGCTGCAGTCTTGGATGGCTGCGCTGCAGGTGCTGGCGAATATTCCGCTGGCGGCGATGGGATCGGTGATCGCACTGCTGCTAACCAATTGGCCGGAGTGGGATGCGTTGCAAGCTGCGTCCTGGTGGGAGTGGCCG
>JBJOLO010000640.1:0-5321 GCA_046045565.1 Planctomycetota bacterium
CCTGGGATCGGCCGGAGACGGGCGGGTTGTCGAGTTGTTGTTGCCGGTCGTGAAAAATGGGAAAAGCGATGCGGAGTTGCGTCGGCAGGCAACGCGGTCGCTCGCCACCGTCCGCAAGGGGGCTCAGGAACTGATCGCCCTGGCGAAGTCCGGGGCATTAAGTCCCGAGCTCGTCTCCGCTGCGTCGTTCCAGCTGCACGCGGCCCCGTGGAACGAGGTCAAAGAGGCGGCTGTGGAACTCTTTCCCCTGCCCGCCGCCAAAGACAAAGCTTTGCCTGCGATTTCCGACCTCGTCAAATCCAAAGGCGATGCCGGTCGAGGCACGCAAGTTTTTGTGAAGACGGCGGAGTGCGCGAAGTGCCATGTCGTTCGCGGTGAAGGAAAAGAGGTGGGGCCGAATCTTTCGGAGATTGGATCGAAGCTCAGCCGGCAGGCGCTGTTCGAATCGATTCTCTATCCGAGCGCCGGCATCAGCCATAGCTACGAAACCTACGTGCTGACGACCGTGGACGGAAACGCAGCTACGGGGATCCTGGTGAGTGAGACGCCGGAGGCCGTGACATTGAAGTCGGCGGATGCGCTGGTGCGCACGTACAAGCGGGCCGAGATTGATTCGTTTGTAAAGCAGAGCATTTCGCTGATGCCAGCCGACATTCAGAAAACGATGACTACCCAGGACCTGATCGATGTCGTGGAATACCTGGCATCGCTGCGGAAGAATTAGCAACGCGAAAATGAGGTCCGCGCGAAGGAGTCGTACCGGCATGAGCTTCGCTGGCGATCGTCGTTTCGTCGTAGGGCTGGCTGCGAGTACCCGATGAGCAATCCGGCGAAGGTACGGTTGTGGATTATCGTCACCGGCGTGGCCCTGGGCTTGTTCGGCCGCGCACTGCTTGCCCTGTGGAATACCGCTGCTCCCTAGGATCCGAACCGTGCTGGCGGCGGACCGAGCGGCGAGGTGAATTCGTGGAAAGGGGGCCGTCTTCGCATTCGCGAGGGCCCCAAAGCTGAGTGGCCGGAACCTGAAAGATTTAGCGAAAACGCTTCGCGTTTTACGCGGCGTTTCGGTATCTTGTGGCGAACTTCTGGCGGGCCCGCTGCTCACAAAACAGGTGGTATTGGCCACCGTGTGGGGCCAGTCGGGGGCGAGTCGAATTCCGTGGGAGGTAGGCATGCAACGACCGGCGCTGCGAGCGGTACTGGGGTCGGAGCGTCATCGTTGGCTGCTTCGATTTCTGCTGCTGCCGCTGCTGATCCCGATCGGTTGGGGCGTGTTTCAAGGCGTTCGCAGTACCCGACTGCGATATCAACTCGTCGCCTGCCGCGACGATGCGTTAGTGCTGAGCGGTACAACATCGCCCTTTACCTGGTCGACGGGCGGCTTGATCGAAGCGCCGTTTCCGCAAAGCGTCTTGCATGAGTGGCGTTGGGGCGACGGGGTGTGGAACAGCCGTTTTCGCAATGAGACATGGACCGGCGATGTGTTCATGCCGGAGGACGGCCAAACTCTGTTGTACGCTCGCCCCCCGCAGTCGATTGTGCTTGCCGATTATGCGTTGCTGCGGCCGAGGCAAGTGCGAGCGTTGGGAGGTACCGATGAAGCGGCGATCGCCGGGGTTAGCGCGAACGGACGCTACGCGACGGTGATCGCATCGACGGCTGTGCCGGGATACGTCACCGTCATCGATACGCGTACCCTGCAAGACACGCAGCCTGCCGAGATGCAGGCTGGCTCGGTCGATCGGATGGGCCATCGGATCCGCCCGTGCGTCGATGCCGAACAGGTATTGATGTTCGAAGCCGGCGACATTGAAAACGGCAAGCATGAGTATCAGCGGGTTCCATTGCCGGCCGCAGTGGATCAGATGATGTCGACATACGTCGCGAGCATGTCTGCGGACCGTGAGTTGCTGTATTGGGTCAACATGAGCAGAGTGCATTCCGTGTATTCGGATTCCAAGTGGCGAACGGTCGAGCCGTCCATTACGGCGGTGTACGACCATGCATTCCATAAGGGGCGGCGCGAGTTGGCGATGGCGGGGCAGGGGGCGGTGGATTTGATTCACTGCGATGGCGTCCGAGCCAATAAACGACTTGTTTACGAAGGCGAGTATTTCACGCGGGTAGCCTACAGCCCGAACGGACGGTGTGTGGCCGCGATCAGTGACACCGGGACGACCGTGGTATGGGACGCGGATCGGGGCGAGATTGTCAGCGAAGTCTCGTTGCCCGGGCGTGTGCATCGGGAGCTTGCGATCTGGTTGGCGGCTGCGGCGCTGTGGTGCGGTTGCTGGATCGTGCTGAGCATCGTCGAACGCAGTTCGTGGGGCGCGGCGCTGGACGTGACGGTGCTGGGCGGCGTGGCGGTTTTTTCCGCCGGATTGGCCGCGATGCTTGAATACGTGCCGTGGTACCGCGCGACCGCCAGTTATTCGGCCACGCTGGCCGGCGTGCTGCTGATCGCCACGACGCTGGTGCTGACGAGCTGGATCGTCGGGGGCAATGGATCGCGCTTCGCGCGCGTTGCCCTCGGAATGTTGGGACTCGCGCCGCTTTGGGGCGGATTGGCACTCGTCATGAAGCGTTCGCCGATTGTGGAGAACACGAACATCGTGGTCTATGGGATTGCGGTGGCCGTGTTGGTGAACGTCGCGATCGTTTGGTTGCGGTCTTGCGGATGGGTGCTGGTGGACACCTCCGAGTCGCAGGGAACGAGGCGGATGTGGCAATGGAGCGTTCGCGAATGGTTTTTGGCCACGGCCGTGCTCGGCGGTGCCTTGGTGGCCTGCCGCGATCTAGCACCGCCCGATGTGCCGGCCGTGCTGTGGTTGCTTGCCGCCTGGATTTGCTCCGCCCAAGTGCTGATCGTACTCGCAGCGATTTGGGCCGCGCTCGCCGACGCGCGGCTTTCCTATCGGGCACTTGCGATCTTGCTAACGTTGCTACTCGCTCTACTCGGCCCACTGCTCCTGCCCCGGGACCCGCATTTACCGCCCTCCTGGTACCTTGCTTTCCAAGGTGGGATTGGCGTAGGGGTGTTCGTCATGTTCTACTTGTTTCGCGTGCGAGGTTTTCGCATTCGACGGTTACGAGGTCAGGGAGCGGGGGAAGGGCATGAGTCGATTTCAGGAACGACGCCAGAAACTGCGTAAGCTGCTGAAGGCAGCGGGGATTCCCTCGCTCCTGGTGAGTGAAACCAATAACGTCAGCTATCTGACCGGATTCACCGGTGACGCCAGTTGTCTGCTGCTCACGCCGAGCGATGCGATTGTGCTCTCTGACGGTCGCTTTATCGAGCAATTGGAGCGGGAATGTCCCGACCTGGATGCGGAAATCCGCCTGCCGGGCACGACCTTTCCCGAACTGCTGGAACGGACCGTTGGCAAGTTGAAGCTCAAGCTGCAGTCGATTGGCTTGGAAGCAGATGTTACGACCTTGAGCACGCACGAGCAGTTGGTTCGGCAATTGCCGAACGTCAATTGGGTCTCGACCCGCGGACTGGTGGAAGGCCTGCGGGAAATCAAGGACGCGGAAGAATTGGCGGCGATCCGCCGGGCAATCGATGTCGCGCAGCGGGCGTTCGCCGTGATGCGAGCGAAATTATTGCCCTCGAATACCGAAAAAGATCTGGCTGATGAGCTCGATCATCAGATCCGCCAATTTGGAGGAGCCGGATGCTGTTTCGAGCCGATCGTGGGGGTCGGACCGAACGGGGCGCTGCCCCATTATCGGGCGGGTCTGGTGCGGATTGAGGAAAGTCCGTTCGTGCTGATCGACTGGGGGGCCCGGGTCGGCCAGTACATCAGCGACTTGACGAGGGTACTGGTGACCGGTAAAATCCCGCCCAAACTCGAACGCCTGTATGGAGTTGTGTTGACCGCCCAGTTGCGTGCGATCGAAGCCATTCGGCCGGGAGTTCCGCTGGAAGAGGTCGACGCAGCGGCGCGAAAAGTGATCGAAAAAGCCGGTTTCGGTCCCCACTTCACGCATGGACTGGGGCACGGGATCGGGATGGCGGTTCACGAATCGCCACGCATGGCGGTGAAGCAGCGTCAGACGCTGAAAGCGGGCATGGTGGTCACCGTAGAGCCGGGGATCTACCTGCCAGGATGGGGCGGAATCCGGATCGAGGACGATATCCTCGTCACTCGAACGGGACATGAGGTCCTCAGCAGCGTTCCGAAGGCGCTGGAAGATTGTGTGGTGCATTGATCGCCTGATGAACTCAGCCCCTGATCGCCCCTTTCAGCACTAGGGGCCTGGGCAGGGAAATCTGTCTGTCCAAAGATATTGAATCGTTACAACCAACAAGCAGTCCGACGGATCGAACCAACTGCGGAGAAACTGTATGGCGGATACGCCTCGAGATGGACTGATCGACCTTGCAAAAATCCGGGAACTCGCTGCACTCATGAAGGAGCAAGAACTCTCGGAGTTGGCCTTGCGTCAGGGCGAGACGGAAGTGCGGTTAAAGCGGGAGGGCGCGGTTGTTGAACCGCGATATGTGCCGGCCGCCAGCGCCCCGGTGTCGGCTCCGGCGGCTCCCGTCGCGGCCAGCCAACCGGCAGCAGACAGCGGTTCGTTCGCGTACATCAAGAGCCCGATGGTGGGTACGTTCTACTCGCGTCCGAATCCCAAGGCGGAAGCCTATGTGAAAATCGGCGATTTCGTCGATCCGGAAACGACGATTTGCATCATCGAAGCGATGAAAGTATTCAACGAGATACCGGCTGAAGTCCGAGGGCGTGTCGTGGCGGTGCTCGTCAATGACGAAGAGCCTGTGGAATTCGGCAAGCCGCTGTTCAAGATCGACACGAGTGGTTAAGTGCCGGTGGCACACACTGATTTGCGTGGGCCTCGATACCATCGGGGCCATGCAAATGAGGTCCGTACAGGTCGCAGCCATCACCTTGGATTTCGGCGAAGAGGATCATGTTCAAACGAATTCTGATCGCCAACCGCGGCGAGATTGCCTTGCGAATCATTCGAGCCTGCCGCGAGATGGGCATCGAGTCGGTCGTGGTGTTTAGCGAAGCCGATCGCGGTGCACCGTATCTCGAACTCGCAGATGAGGCGATCTGCATCGGACCGCCCAAGTCGGCAGAAAGCTACCTGAAGATCGAGCGGGTCATCAGTGCGGCGGAGATCGGAAACGTCGAGGCGATTCATCCGGGCTACGGATTCCTGTCCGAAAACGCCCACTTCAATGAAGTCTGCCGCCAATGCAAGATCGACTTCATCGGCCCCAGTCCGCAGGCGATGCAGGCCTTGGGCGATAAGAACACGGCAAAACGGATCGCACGCGAGGCCAAGGTGCCGGT
>JBJOLO010000642.1:0-3031 GCA_046045565.1 Planctomycetota bacterium
GTGCCGCCGTAGCCGTCGCGCTCCGCGTGACGATTTGCCGATTCGCCAAGGGGCGTAGGGTTCTAGCGTATTGTTTTCGTATCGGCCGCCATCGCCGCACGCTTGGTTGTTTGATCGTGCAGCGATGTGGGGACCGCTGGGCCGTAGCCGTCCGGGTCTGCCCTTAGTAATCGGCGACGGAACCATCTTTCAACGTCGCGCCAGGCCAGCGGTACGACTGGGGCTTTTTGGCTTCTTCTTGCAGAAGTTGCTCATCGACTTCCACTCCTAAGCCGGGGCCTGGCGGCAGACCGATGTAGCCGTCTTTGTCCATTTCGAAGGCCATCCTGGTGAGCCCGGGGACATTGAAGCCGGCGTTTTGAGGGTAGAACTCGTGGATTAAGAAGAAGGGAATGGAAGCAGTGACGTGCAGGCTTGCGGCGATTCCCAGGAATGTCGCGGTGCAATGTGGCGCCAACGGAATGTGATAGGCCTCAGCCAGTGTGGCGATTTTCTTCATCTGACTGATGCCGCCCGTATGGCAGCAGTCGGGTTGCAGTACATCGATGCAGCGTTCCTGCAGGTAGGGGATCATGCCCCAGATCGTGCGATCGCGTTCACCGGTGGCGAGCGGAATGGAGATTTTTTCTTTGAGTCGCTTAAAGACTTCGATGTTGCCTGGCACGGCGGGTTCTTCGATAAAGAGGAGGTCGTAGGGCTTTAGGGCAGAGGCGAGTTGGATCAACGTAGCGGGAGGTACGGCGCAGTGGGCATCGAACATGACAGCGCCGTCGGGGCCGACCTGCTCACGTGCGGTGGCAATGGCTTTCACCATGCGATCGATATCGGCCGGTGTTCCGGAGTGCTCATAGATTCCATGCGGTGGCACCTTTTGGGCTTTGGGAGTGTGGTAGACGCGAATGCGGTCGCGTGTGGGGCCACCGAGGAGGCGATAGACGGGGACGTTCCAAAGTTTCCCAACGAGGTCCCACAACGCGATATCGATGGCGGCGATGGTGTGAACCATGAAGGCACCGCCGCGAATATCGCGATGTGCGCGAAACAGTTTCTGCCAGATATGCTCGATGCGAGTCGGATTCTCGCCTTGGATCAAATCAAACAGCGATTCGGCCAACACCTTCGCGGGCCGGGGATCGACGCCTTTCAAGTCTCCCCAACCGCTGATGCCGTGGTTGGTCTCGATTTTGACATAGACCACGGGCCCGACCCAATAAGTTTTCATGCCCGTGATGCGAATGGTGGACGATCGATCGACAACTTGGGCTGCCGGATTCTGCTCATCGCCAACCGCGTCACGGAGAAACGTGGCGCCGGCCGCTGCTGCACTGAAGCCGGTGAGCAGATGACGGCGACTCACCGAGGAACGATCATGGTGGTAAATCATCGTGGTCCTTTCGCTGACGGGGACGAAACGGTTGGTTGCATGCGGAATCCGCCAGGAAGGCACGAGCCGAGGATCTGGCGTAGTGATGCTATAATCTGGCCTACGCGATCGACCAAAACTATACCCCGACAGTCACAGTCACGTCCGGAAAGGATCTCACGATGTCGAATACAAAACCGCTACAAGGGCGCGTTGCACTGGTAACCGGCGCCGGCGTGGGGATCGGTCGCGCGATCGCGCTCGCGCTGGGCGATGGCGGAGCGTCGGTCGGTGTGCATTGCCGTGAAAGTGTGTCGCAAGCTGAAGAAGTTGCGGAACTGATTCGTGCCGACGGCGGACAGGCATGGGTGTTGCCAGCCGATTTGTCCGATCTGCAGCAGGCCGGTCAACTGGTTGGCCGATTGATCGAACGTAGCGGGCGACTCGATATTCTCGTCAACAATGCCGGGTCTCCCGTGGAACGGTCTCGCATCGAAGACTGTTCCGATGAACTGTGGCAGCAGGTAATCGCCACCAACCTGACGAGCGCTTTTGTCGTGACACGATCAGCGATTCCTCATTTGAGGGCGAATGGTAATGGAGCGATCGTCAACAACCTGACGTTGTCGATTCAGACGGGCGGTGCAAACGGTGCGGGGCCCTACGCGATCGCCAAAGGAGGTCTGCAAGTGATGACCCGCACGCTGGCCCGTGAATTGGCTCCTGAAGTCCGCACGAACGCGATCATGCCCGGCGTGATCGAAACCCGTCATCACGAGATCCATTCGACACCGGAACGCATGGACCAGTATCGACGTGAAACACCTCTCGGACGCAATGGGACAGCCGAAGAAGTTGCAAACATTGTGCTGTTTCTGGTCAGCGATGCAGCTCGTTTTGTGAATGGCGCCCTGATCGATATCAACGGCGGTCGATTCCTGCGATAGGCGGTTTGCGTCATGATGCCGGCCCGGCATCGTACGCTCGTTTCTTCTCTCGGCTGTTGCAGTTGGCATTGGGCATCGTACAATTCGGGCACAGTTCGGTCGCATTGGGTGTTGCGATCGCGAAAAAAAACGTGCCAGACGATGAGAAGGATGCCTGCGATGAGCGATGAGGCAGGAAAGACGGAAGGTTCAGAGAAGAAGTCGATTGATGAAGCGGCATCGAATCTAGCTGCCAAGCCAGTTGCGGCGAAATCAGTCGGATCGCACGACGGAATCCTGCTGGTGCCCTATCCTAAGATCGTGTTTCTCTACCCGACGTTCGTGGTGTCCCTGATTTCCGCGATCATTCTTTCCGTCACGGGGCGTTTCAATGTCAATGCCGACGATGCGTTGGCCTTGTCGATGACCTGGATCTTTTTGATTACGTTCGGTGTCAACCTGATGGTGATCGCGTTTGATTTTCCTCGAGCGACATCGCTCACGATGTTGTTCCTCTTCGCGGCTGTATTGCTCGGCGGAATCCTCGTGTCGATCTTGCAACCGGATCTGATTCCTTCACTGGGAAGGATGATCAGCTCAATTCATCCCGTCGCAAATGCCACGTTCTTTAACGTGCTGGTCATCATGTTTATTGCGTTGTATGCAGCGGTCCTGGTGAGTGTGCGGTTCGACTATTGGGAAGTGCGGCACAATGAGTTGCTTCATCACCACGGAATGTTGA
>JBJOLO010000649.1:0-7533 GCA_046045565.1 Planctomycetota bacterium
GCTGAAACTCCCGCTGATTCAATCGCTGCAAGGCATCGAGCATCCTGCGGCGATCGCTGGTTTCGACGCCGGCTGGATTCTGCACATAGAGCACCGGGTCGCCGACACCACGCAGCGCGACGCCATGAAACTGCGACGGCAGAAAACCGTTGCCCCACATTCGAGTGAAGAGCGCCTGACCATTGCCCGTTTTGGGGAACGTGGGCGTAAACACCACGAACGACGGCAGGTTGTTGCTCTCGCTGCCCAATCCGTACGAAACCCACGAACCGATGCTCGCCTTCCCCGGCACCTCGCTGCCCGTCATTACATAGGTGCAAGCCGGATCGTGATTGATCGCGTTCGTGTGTACGCTCCGCACCAACGTGATCTCATCGACAATCTTTGCGGTATGCGGCAGTAACTCCGAAACCCACATGCCGCTCTGGCCATGCTGAGCGAACTTGAATTTCGACGGCGCGACGGGAAAGCGGGCCTGACCGCTGGTCATCGTCGTGATGCGCTGTCCGCCTCGCACCGTATCGGGCAGATCCTTGTCGAAGAATTCATCGAGCTTCGGTTTGTAATCCCATAGATCGATTTGCGTCGGCCCGCCGTTCATGTGCAGGTAGATCACCGACTTCGCCTTGCCCGGAAAATGCGGCAATCCGGGAAGGGGTGGAAACGCGCGCGGCGCGCCCTCTGTATTCGCGGTCGCGTCCGCCGCTCCCGCCAGGCCACTCGATCCCATCAGCGCTGCAGCCGCCATGCTACCCAGGCAAACGCCCGATCGCGAAAAGAATTGACGGCGGTTCCATGCCCGCACGACGTTCGGGTCGATTGCCATGACTCCGTGCTCCTCTTGTTCCTGATACCCGGCTCGTTCCAACCACCGGCGTTGCGCATCGGCCGGCGTTGCGGCTCAGTTCCGCGTGATGGTTTCGTCAAGATTCAACAATAAATTGGCAGCCATCGTGTAGGCGGCAAGTTCCGCCGGAGCAAGTTCGGGCTTCACCGGCGACTCTCCGTTGCGGATCACTTTTTCCGCAGCCTCCGGCTGCTGTTGGAATCGCGTTCGCTCTTGCGAGATCAGCTCCTGCAAAATCGCCACTTCTTCCGCTTCGGGATCGCGCGACAAGACCACGCGATACGCAAAGGCCACTCGCTCAGCCGTGTTCGCACCGCCTTCCAGCATCATCCGCTCCGCCAATCCTCGCGCCGACTCAAAATGCTGCACGTCGTTCATCAACTGCAGCGCCTGCAGCGGCGTATTGCTCCGCTCCCGCCGCGCGCAGAATGCCTCGCGATTCGGTGCATCAAAATTACTCATGAACGGCGGCGGTGCCGTGCGTTTGAGGAAGACGTAGATGCTTCGGCGATAGAGCGCCGGTCCGTGGTCCTGCCGGTAGGTCGCCGTGTTGGAACCGACAAATCCAACCGGCTCCCAGATATTGGGCGGTTGATAAGGAAGGACACCGCGTCCACCCATTGACGGATTCATCAACCCGCTCACGGAAAGGCTGTTGTCGCGAATCTGCTCCGCGTCCAGCCGCAGCCGCGGTGCACGAGCCAGCAACCGGTTCTCGGGATCGCGACGAAGCAATTCGGGCGTCACCACGGATGCCTGACGAAACGCCGCGGATGTCACCAGCAGCCGCACCAGTTCCTTGGTGTTCCACCCCTGCTCCCGATACGTAACCGCCAGCCAATCGAGCAACTCGGGATGACTGGGCAGGTCGCCTTGCACACCAAAGTCGAAACTCGTTTTCACCAAACCGACGCCGAACAGTTGTTGCCACAGTCGATTCACGGCGACGCGCGCGGTGAGCGGATGATCGGGGGCGAGCAGCCATTTTGCGAGATCGAGTCGATTGGCGCGGCGGCCTTCGAGCGGCGGTAAGGGCGGCAGGAACCCCGGCACGTTCGGCTCCACTTTCTCCCCTCGCTGATGATATTGCCCTCGCAACATCACGAAACTGTCACGAGGCTTTTCCATCTCACGAAAGATGAACGTAGCGGGAATCGCATTCTCGAAGTCCGTCCGCTGCTGGCGGATCGTTTGCAGCTCGCGCAGCTGCGGGTCCAATCCGGCGCGAGTCTCGACACAGATGTGACGCAAGTAGTAATCTCGCACCCGTTGCGACTTCGTCGCATCCGGGTCGGGACCCGCCTTCACGATCGGTGCCAGGTCTCCCGGCAGTCCCGGCGTGTCCTTGCCTTGCTGTGCTTTCCACCATGCTGACAGCGACCGGCGCGGATCGGTCGCGGGATTCGACGTCCCGGCGATTCCCACTCGGTCCCAGAAGATCGTGCCCCCGAATTGCGTCAGCGCAAACCCCGTGATCTTGTCGCCAGCGTTGAGGCCTAACTTCGCCGCAGGCACTTCCAGCTTCACCCACTTCGCAGGCTCCGGCAGCGGTCCGATCCCTACCCTTTCCGTTGTGTTCGCACGTCCCCAATCGATCGCTCCGTAATCGCCCCAAACCGCACGATGCAACCAGTCGCCTTTGAAATACTGCAGCATGAGTGTCTTTGGCGGATCGGCCGGATCGACCCAAACATGGGCGAATAAAATCCCATCCTGAGGCACCTCCAGTGGCGACGTACCCTCGAATACGTCTTGCGCGAGTCCACGATCCGATCGCTTGATCGCTTTCTGTCCGCTGAACACCCGACCGCCATCGGCGGTAACCACCAGCGTCGGATGCCCCGGACTCGCGATCACTTTCGCACCCGCGGGAAACTCGTCGTCGTACCAAACGTCTTCGATCGTGGTGGCGGCGGGCGGCGGATCGATGGTGGCCGGATCGACATACTCCAGCTTCGCGATCCGTGCCGACACCTCTTGCTCGAGCGCCGTCATCCGCCGGTCCAATTCCTGCAACCGCTCCGCCTGCTCCGCGCCGTTGAGCTTCACCGTCGGTTGCGTTAACAAAGCGTTGCCGTCGAGCGGCGGATCGCTGGCGGACAAGAAAAAGGCGTACAGCGAATAATAGTCACGCTGCGTCAGCGGATCGAATTTGTGGTTGTGACAGACGCCGCAACCGGCCGTGATCCCCATCCATGCCTGGGCCATCGTCGAGGTCCGGTCGAGAGCGTTGCGGAAAATCCACTCCTCGTCGATCGAACCACCCTCGCCCGTGGTTACATTGCATCGATTGAAGCCGGTCGCGACTAACTGCTCCAACGACGGATTGGGAAGCAGGTCGCCCGCAAGCTGCTCGATCGTAAATTGATCGTACGGCATGTTCGCGTTGAAAGCGCGAATGACCCAGTCGCGGTACGCCCACATCTGCCGCTCATTGTCCAGATGCAATCCGTGCGTGTCGGCATAGCGGGCCACATCCAGCCAGTGCCGCGCCATTTCTTCTCCGTAACGAGGCGACGACAGGTACCGCTCCACCATCCGCTCGTACCCGCCCTCCTCCCGATCTTGAAAGAAGGTTTCCTGTTCTTTTACTGTTGGCGGCAAACCGGTGAGCGCCAAAGCGACGCGACGCAGCAGCGTCGCGCGATCCGCTTCGGGCGACATCGTCAACCCTTCGCGATGGAGTCGATCGATCAAAAACGCATCGATCGCATTGCGTACCACCGCGTTCTTGGTTGCAACACCGTTCGCAGAAGAGCCGGCCGCAGAAACGCGAGGCGGTTCGCGTCGCTGGGGAGGCTCGAATGCCCAATGCTTTTGATAGCTCGCACCCTCCGCGATCCATCGCTTCAGGGTGTCCTTCTCGGCGGCTGACAACCCTTTCTTGGTGGACGGTGGCGGCATCACGTGGTCGGGATCCGCAGACAGGATGCGAGCCACAACCTCGCTGGAATCGACTTGCCCCGGCACAATCGGCGTCGCGCCCGACTCCGTGGCCCTCACTGCCGCGTCACGATCGTCCAGTCGCAAACCGGCCTCCTGCTTCGCTGGTCCATGGCAGGCAAAACAATGGCTCGCCAAGATCGGCCGCACGTCCCGATTGAACTGGACGTTGTCGGCTGCCTGCGAACCGCCCGCGATCACGAGCGTGCTGCAAACTCCCACGAGGATCCGTGCAAACTTCATGGTCGCCTCCGCCAGGGTTGCGTTTCGATACGACCGCTATTTTCACTGAAACGGCTCCGCGATTCAACGCGTGCACCGCTTTCCGCACCGCAGTTCCTCACAGTGGTCCCGCATCATGGTCCCGCATCATGCGACTGCAACGACCCCGGCGCGTGCGCGATTCGGTTTGATGAAGTCGGCGATGGCGAGCACGATGCGTGGCGATCCGCTGCCTTGTGACCCCCAATCACCGTTGCTAGAATTTGCGGCTTGTTATTCTCTTGCCAGAAGGAGTTTGAATTGAGTTCCTCGACATTGAAATTAGCGATTATCCCGGGCGACGGCACCGGTCCGGAAGTGACGGCAGAAGCGTTGAAAGTTCTCAGCGCGGTGGCGAAGCTCGAAGGCTTCACCTTCACCACTCAGGAATTTGATTGGGGCGGCGAACGCTACCTGCGTACGCAGGAAACCCTGCCCGCGGGAGCCGTTGAGGAACTCAAGAAGTACCACGCGATTTACCTCGGCGCTGTGGGGCACCCGCAAGTGAAACCGGGCATTCTGGAAAAGGGATTGCTGCTCGAGCTTCGCTTTCAGCTCGACCAGTACATCAACCTTCGCCCGGTCAAGTTGTATCCCGGCGTCGAAACGCCGCTGGCGGGCAAGACCTGCAAGGACATCGACTTCGTCGTCGTGCGCGAAAACACCGAGGACATGTATTGCGGCGTAGGCGGATTTCTGAAGAAGGGCACGGCCGACGAAGTCGCCACCCAAACCGCGCTGTACACCCGCAAAGGCTGCGAACGCTGCATCCGCTGGGCGTTCGAGTACACTCGCAAACGCAACAACCCGAAAGGGAAGCGACTGACGCTCGTCGCCAAAACCAACGTGCTTACCTACGGTCACGACCTGTGGTGGCGAACGTTTGAGGAAGTCGCCAAGGAATATCCCGATGTGGAAAAAGACTACAACCACGTCGATGCTTGCTGCATGTGGATGGTCAAGAATCCGGAACATTACGACGTGATCGTGACGACCAATATGTTCGGCGACATCATCACCGATTTGGGTGCGATCATTCAGGGCGGACTGGGTGTCGCGGCCGGCGGCAATATGAATCCCGATCCGGGCGGCGTCAGCATGTACGAACCGATGGGCGGCAGCGCACCCAAGTATACCGGCATGAACATCATCAACCCGATCGCGGCGATCAGCGCGATGTCGATGCTGCTGGAGCACTCCGGGTACCCCCAAGCAGGCGCCCGCGTCATGCAGGCCATCCAGAAGGTGACCGGTACGAAGATGAAGAGTCAGTCGGCCGGCAAAATGGGCTACAGCACCACCGAGGTCGGCGACCTCGTCATTGAGGCCCTATAGTTACAGGCCCTATAGTTGCAGGCCCTGTAGTTGCGTCACGGTAGTTTCGGCAGCGTTGTCTTGGTGGATTGGTCGAACAGCCGCATGGGGCGTTCGACTTCGGCGGTTGCCTGAGACGATTCGAAACGGTTTTTATTTCAACACGAGTGAAACGTCGATGACTATCAACAGCAAGTTGTTGGATCTTACCGGTCGAGTTGCTTTGGTGACGGGTGGCAGCAAGGGGATCGGCAAAGCGATCGCTCGGGGCTACGCCGAGGCGGGTGCGCATGTTGCGATCAGTTCGCGGCATGCGGACGAACTGAAGGCTGCCGTCGCCGAGATTGGCAGCGGCTTGAAGGTCAAAGTTGCTTCCTTGGTCGCGGACATGACCGATCGCGCTCAAGTGGACGCGCTTGGCAAATGGGCCCTCGATCAGTTCGGGCACGTTGATGTACTGGTGAACAACGCGGGCAGCAATAAACCGCAGACACTGGTGGAGACCGACGACGGGACGTGGGATCGGATCGTGGAGTTGAATTTGACGAGCTGCATGCGGATGTCGCGTGCGGTGGTCGGCTCGATGATCGAACGCAAGTGGGGCCGCATTATTTATATCTCGTCGATCATGGGGCTCGCCTCGAATCCGGCTCGCGGATGCTACTCCGCCACCAAATCGGCCCTGCTCGGCTTGGCGCGTGCTCAAGCCCTGGAACTCGGCCCCCACAACATCACGGTCAATTGCATCGCCCCGGGACCGGTGGCAACCGACTTGCCGATGAGCCTGCTAAACGATGAGCAAAAGCATCGGTTCGCGGAACTTACCGCCGTCAAACGTTGGGGGCAGCCGGTCGACATGGTCGGACCTGCCTTGCTGCTCGGCACCGATGCCGGCGCATTCGTGACCGGCACCGTGATTGTCGCGGACGGCGGCACGCTGTGCCGTACTTTTGATTAGCGGCCCGAACGATCCAGGTCGCGTGGCCCAGGAGCATCATGATGTCGGACGAACCCTCGCGGCAACTGGCGACTTTTGGAGGCGGGTGCTTCTGGTGTACGGAAGCCGTTTTCAGCCAAGTGCACGGAGTGAGCTCCGTCGTATCCGGTTACGCCGGTGGCGCGTCGGATAACCCGACCTACCGCCAGGTTTGCTCGGGCTCCACCGGACACGCCGAAGTGATCCAAGTGGAATTCGATCCGGCACAAGTCAGTTACCAGAGGCTGCTGGAGATTTTTTTACGCACTCACGATCCGACGACGCCGAATCGGCAGGGACACGACGTCGGCACGCAATACCGATCGATTGTGCTTTATCACGACGAGGCTCAGCGGGCGACCGCAGAGCAGCTGATCAAGCAATGGAACGAGGCCGGCGTGTTTGCGGCTCCCATCGTCACGCAAGTGGTGCCCTACACCCGATTCTATGCTGCCGAAGCGGAGCACCAGTCGTACTACGAGCAGCATCCGTGGCAGCCGTACTGCTTCACCGTCATCAGTCCAAAGCTGGAAAAGTTCTTCGAAGCGTTTCCGGAAGAACGTCGTTGATGGGTTGTTTCTCGGGCGGAATGAGCCGAATCGCTGAAAAGCTGGACTTCCGGTTGCCGATTTGACACACTGGAGACCAGGGCAGGTGTACGAGAGGAACCAAGCTGATGAGCGCTAATCGATTCCGCAGTTTGCATCGCCGGGAATTTCTGGCCGATGTCGGGATGGGATTCACCGGCTTGGCACTGGGAGCATTGCTGCACCGCGACGGGATTGCTCGAGCCGGCGAATCGTCCGCGAATTCGACTGACTTCACCCGGCAACCGCACTTTCCGCCCAAGGCCAAAAGCGTCATCTGGATCTTCCTGATCGGTGGCATGAGCCAGATGGAGAGCTTCGATCCCAAACCGTAGCTCAACAAGTACGCCGGAAAGACCATTGCCGAGACGCCCTACAAGGACACGCTGGACTCGCCGCTCGTCAAAAAGAATCTTCGCGAGCTGATCGAGGGGCTGCACAAGGTGCATCCGGCAGTCTTCCCGATGCAGGTCGGCTTTAAGAAGTATGGCCAAAGCGGCCTGGAGTTCTCCGACTGGTGGAGTCACGTCGGCCAATGCGCTGACGACGTCGCGTTGATTCGCGGCATGTGGACCACCGACAACAATCATGGCGCCCAGTTGCAG
>JBJOLO010000692.1:0-2659 GCA_046045565.1 Planctomycetota bacterium
CCAGAATGCAGGGAGTTTGTTCCCGCAGCAGCTATTATTTGTCAGTTTTGCGGGCACAAGTTCATGCAAGACACGACGGAAAAAGTTCGGCACGAGCCGAAAGCAGACAATTCGCCAGTGCTTGTCGATCAGCAAGTTAAGCCGACGCTGTTTAGCGTGGTATCGATTCGCTATTCGAAGCACGTCAAGAAGAAGGATCAGAGCGTCAGTCTACGCGTCGATTACGAGGTGACAGAGGATGGTGCGGAGATGCCGCAAATCGTCAGCGAGTACATCGGAATTGGAGAGTACGACTGGCGGGATGGGTTCTACGGCTCGAAGGCGAAAAGCTGGTGGGGCAAGCGATGCGAACATGCCAACCCCGTTGGGATTGAAAACGCGTTGGACATCGCGAACGCTGGCGGGTTGGCGGATTGTTCGGCTATCAAGGCGGTGCAAGAGGGGCGATTTTGGAAGATCACCAACTACATGCTGGGGCCGAAACCTGCTGAGGCGGAGTGGATTGGTAGGCTTGATGCGAAGGCGGCTGAGCCGATCGAAGGGGCGGAGTTCGGGGCGTATGAGGATGTGCCGTTTTAAGGTCAATCAAAATGAAGCATGTACTAAATTTTGGGGCTGGCGTTCAATCAACGACGCTACTACTTTTATCGTGCGAGGGGCTATTGCCGCGACTCGACCACGTGATATTCGCCGATACGCAGTGGGAGCCGCAGGCCGTTTATCGTCACCTTGAATGGTGCCGCGAACACGCGGCCAAGCACGGCATAACGATCGACATTCGAACGGCGGGCAATATGCGCGAGGACCTGCTTTCCTTCTGGGGTCCAAAACGAGCAAGCGCCGACGGCAAGCGGTATGCGTCAATTCCCGCATTCACGAAAAACGCGGACGGGAGCAGAGGGATTATTCGGCGACAATGCACGTCGGAATACAAAATCAACGTCATCGAAAAGTATGTCCGCGAGGAGGTGCTTGGTCTAAAAAAACGCCAGCGGTGGCCGCTTACGCCGCAGATAACCCAGTGGCTTGGCATCAGCACGGACGAAGCGCAGAGGATGAAGCGGTCGATGCGGCCAGCAGTCAAGATGTGGCATCCGCTTATCGAGGCGGATGCGATCGCGAAGACCGACGCGAAAAGCCTATTCGCTCGCGGGTGGAATCGGGACGACTGCTTGGCGTGGTTGCAATCGCGCGGCTACCCGAGGCCGCCCAAGTCGGCGTGTATCGGTTGCCCGTTTCACTCAAACGCGGAGTGGGCCGCGTTGTCACCTGCCGAACTGGCCGACGCTTGCGAAGTGGATCAGGCGATCCGGCAAGGACAGCGGGAACGCACGAACGAAAACGGCCGATTGGCGAGCGAACCGTATCTACACTCGTCACTTGTGCCGCTCGTCGAAATCGACTTCGCGGCGGCGCGGGAAAACGATATCGGCTGGGGCGACGAGTGCGGCGGAGTGTGTGGCGTTTAACTTCGAAGGGCGTGGACAATGCGTTACGTGAACAGGCAGATTTACGCAAACGAGGCGATCAAGTGGTTCGATCAATTCACGCGACTCGAACCGTGGAACCGCGATCGGCAACAACGGCTGCGCGACCTGGGGCCGGAGCCGAAGCCGAAGGATGTCGACAACATCATGGGCGTGCTGTGGACGTCGGTGCAATGCAGCGAATGCGGCGAACATGTCGAGCAAGGCGTTGAGCTTGACGCTTGCGATTGCGAGGATGGCAAGCCGGTGGTGCTGTGCGGGGCATGCGTCGACAAGGTGCTGAACACGTTAGACGCAGGGGGAGCAACATGAACGACGAGATCGAATCACTAAGCGAAGTTGAAGCAAAAATCATGGTTCAATTTTTCGTCAATCAAATGCAATCGCATTCCCCAAGGATGGACGGGACTTGCAAATATCGTTTTATGAACGGCTGGCCTATGACGCATTGCGTTGGATCTTCGGCGATTGATGCGGTCAAGAATGCTATCGCCGAGGTTGAGCGAGAGGATAAGCGGAGGGGAAATGAATGAGCTGGCTCTTTTCGCGGGCGCTGGTGGCGGCATCCTCGGCGGGCATTTGCTCGGATGGCGAACCATCTGTGCCGTTGAGTGCGACGCCTACGCCGCAAGCGTACTTGTGTCGCGACAAAACGACGGATGCTTGGCGCCGTTTCCCGTCTGGGATGACGTGCGAACATTTCGAGGCAGACCGTGGCGAGGAATTGTTGACGTCGTATCTGGCGGGTTTCCCTGCCAAGACATTTCCGCAGCCGGAAGAGGAGCGGGAATCGACGGCGAACGAAGTGGATTGTGGGGCGAAATGGCCAGGATCATTGGCGAAGTACGACCCAAGTTCGCGTTCGTGGAAAACTCGCCAATGCTTACTTCTCGGGGACTTAGCCGAGTATGCGGAGACCTGGCCGAGTTGGGGTATGACGCGCAGTGGGGAGTTGTTTCGGCGTCCGACGCCGGAGCTTGGCACTTGCGAAAACGCTGCTGGATCGTGGCCCACGCCAAAGGCGAGAGACTGGCGGAGCGGGGGGACATCTCCGCAGGCAGTGAAAGACCGCATCGAAAGAAGGCGCAATCAAGGCGTGATAGACCTGCCAGACGCGGCGGTGATGCGATTGTGGAAGCCGGGATACAGTGGACTGCTGAGACCGTCCTTCT
>JBJOLO010000723.1:0-3361 GCA_046045565.1 Planctomycetota bacterium
CAGGAGGTCAACTAAAGCATCGACCTGCTGAATGCTGTCTCCGTGGTACAGATTCTTGTCGATACCTGCCGGATAGGGAATGTTTTGCGGCATGCTCGTGTAAGGCAGAATCTGTTTCGGATTCGCAATCCATCGGCGAACATACTCAGGACGAAGCCGCTCGTAGATTCGAGCCAAATTCGGAGCCTTGGCTCGCTCGGCACCCTTGGGCTCGTAGTCCCCCACGATATGGCATTTCACGCAATAGTTGTTGTTCGTGACGATTCTCATTGCGTCGTCCAGTCGTGTCGTTTTTCTCGCATCTTTGCTCGATTTCAGTCCCGTTTGGTAACTGGACTCTTCACGGGCCAAGTAGTCGCTTTGGCGGCGGGCGTTGAAATCGTACGGATATTCGACATTGTCAACCGCGGAGAAGTAGGCGGCCAGTTTCGACGCCTCTTCGGACGACATGTTGAATCGCGGCATCCGCAGCACGGTCGCCGGTCGAATCTTGTAGGGATTCAGCAGGAAGTCGTGTAGCCATGCAGACTGCACCTTGCTCCCTTCACCAATTAGCGGTGGCGGCACCCAGGCCCATGCTTCGCCGCCCTTTGCACCTTGGTTCACTTCTTTTTCACGAGCAATCACGGGGCTAAGCAGGTACCGAGCCAGCGTACCGCCATCCGTTGCATAACGCTTCTCGATTTGGGCACTGGTGAGTGCCAGTGGCATGACGCCGGTTTCATAGGACTGGCCGGCAATCACTGCAGGCTGCCATAGGTCGAACCGGAATGTCAGCTTGTTGATGTCGTACGACGAATCCGGTTCGACGCGGTCGCCCTGGTCGTCATCGATAATCGGCTGTGCATTCTCGTCCGCAACGGTCGGCATGCCATGGACGTCGGCCTTCAAACGACCTCTCACGTCGACTTTGGTCGATTGCTTCGCCTGGGCCACATCCACGTGTGTTTTCATGAAGGGGAAGCCCTGGAATTCGGGTGGCTGAATCTCCCCTTCACCGTAGGTCAGTTCCCACTTTTGCGGCGCAAGCAAGTGGCAACCTCCGCAATTGTACTTGTCCAGTACGCGACGGCCTTCAATGAGGGCTGAGTTCCGATCGTCGGGCCGATACAGATACTTGTTGCTGGGTGGATCGGCAACCAAACCAAGCACGAACGTCATGACCGCTTCACGCTCCCCAGAAGTGAACGGGAACAGTGGCATGCGAAGTCGTTCGTTGTAACGCTTGTTCTCGGTCTTGCGATAGTCGTAACTGCGAGGCTCTTTCAGCTTCTGCCACAAGAAGCCGATTCGATTGCCTCCCTCGAGTTGTTCGTGGAAGAATTCTTGATCTGCGGACTCCTGGAGCGCCATTGCGCCGAAGTCCTTGCTGCCACCTGAACTGTGGGAGGCCTGGTGATTGGCTTCGCTTTCATGGGAATCATCAGCGTGAGCACTGTGCTTCGCTGCATGGTGGGCATGGCCGTGGCCGTGCTCCAGGTAATGCGTGATGTGTTCCAGAGCCAATTTGGAGGGATCCTTGCGACCCCAGTCGGCCAGGCCCGTACCGATCGGCTTGGCATCTTCAAACGCCGGAATGTCGTGGCAACCAAAGCAGCCGTACTTGCCAATCGACTTGCGTCCGATGTAAAGCAGCTTCTGCTTTTCCGACAGTTTTCCATCCGCTTCGCTGATTACCAATTCGGACTCGGCACCCTTCAACTCGGCAGACCGGGCGGCTGGAATGCCGTCGCGGAGATAACGCAGAGCAGTTTGCGTCGAGAAGGCTTCCTTCAGATTCTCCAGTACCAGTTCGTTTAATTTTTCCTGAGTAGCTTGATCAGCAACCGACGGAATGGAAGACTTGTCAACGCTCCAGTCGCTACGGGACCCGAGCAGGAACTCGACGATGTCAGCGACCGGATCGGTGACCGACACCACTTTACCAGACTCGTCGCGTTTCTCGATCGGATCGAGGTACAGGTCCGGCATCACCGTGCGCACGTGATACTTTGTGGGCTGTCGGATCCAGCTGTACAACCATCGGCGACCCTGTTCGTGCCGATCTTCGCCGAACTTCGATCCGATTGCGGAGAGATCGGGACCTTGGACAATTTCCTCGGCTCCACGGAAGCCTTCGATACCGCCGAAGTCCTTGTGATTGTGGCAAGCGAGGCAACCACGTTCCTCAAACGCGATGCGACCACGCTCGATTTGTGCATCACGCTCGGATGGCGTGATGTTTGCCGGTGCGTTCAAGTATTCGAAGTTCTGCGATCGTTGCCGCAGGTATTCGACCATACCGAGGATTTCGAGCGGTTCACGGTCGTCTGCGATTTTTTCCTGTTCGGGATCGTCTGCCAGATGATCGTGCAGTCCGAAGAATCGAGGCATCCGCGTTGACGGGCGGAAGTGCTTCGGATTGGCGATCCAGTCGTAAAGGAAATCCGCATCCATCTTCGAGGCGGCAAACCGCAAGCTCGGACCAGGCTTCCGTTCGATGCCCGGAGTCTCGACATCCTTGAGAACGGATGCCAACTTGACCGTCGCAGCCGTGAATGCAGCTTCAGGTTCGCGAGGCTTGACGAGCACTTCATACAGACGCCGACGCACGCTGTCGCGCTCGGGGTGCTCGATCAGTTCGTCGACCCAGCCTTGCTGTTCGGAGTCGAGCTTGGCGAAGTCCGGTGTGCTTTTGAGCTGCTGAGCAGCGGCGAAGAAGTTGGGCTCGAGCCGCATGTCCGGTCCGATGCGACGATTGGGGCCGTCGTATCCGTTGATTTCATGGCAGCCGTAGCAACCATATTTGAGCACGAGGTGGTAGCCGTGCGTGACCTTTGGAGCCGGTGCATCAGGGAATCGCGCACTGGGTTCAAGCTCCAATACTTCGTGATGGCACTTCAAGCAGGTGCTTTCCGCGAACCGCTTGGAATACATCGGATAAATCCAGTGCGGATTCTCCGCCCAGTGATGGTCGTTCAGCCACTCCTTGCGTTCATTGGCACTATTCGGAGTGTGTGATGCCCATTGGAACGAGGTCGCACTACCCTGCCCTTCGTGGCAGGTGGTGCATCCGAAACTTGCAGCCTTGTGCGGGCTGAGCGACCCGACGAACAGATCGAGGCGCGGGTGCGATGTGTACGGATTGGGCATGCCGCGACGAACCGTGAGTCGAAGCGGTTTGCCCCACGTGACGGATTCCAGCAATTGGCGATCGGCTTGATCCCGACCGCGGACCGAACTGCCATCGACTTCAAGAATCACGTCACCGGACATAAGCCCAGCTTGTTTAGGATACGCAACACTCGCGTCTCCACCCGCGGGGTCGGTGCCCTCCAGCAGCATCTTACGGATGTCGGCACCGGTCAACTTTCCGTGGCCG
>JBJOLO010000724.1:0-7416 GCA_046045565.1 Planctomycetota bacterium
TCGTTCCATCGGCAGGTCGAATAAGTGGCCCACTTTGTCCACGGCCGTCAGCAGGTCGTAAAAACTTTCCAATTGCTTTCCGAGCTTCGTCAGCGATCCGACGATCACGGCCAGCACCAACTCCGCGGCCACCAACTGACCCAGCGTTAATTGGCCTTGCATCACCAGCCATCCGCCCAAGCCGAGCAGCAACGAACCACTTACCGCTTGCAAACCCAGTGCGAACGCGATTTGCCGCAGCAGCACGCGAAAGTGTCGACGACGCGCGTCGACATAGCCTAGCGCCAATTGATCTGCGCGGATCAAGGCGCGGCGCGGCCCGTCGGCGTTGCGAAACAGAGTTGGCACCCGTGCCAACTCTTCGAGCCACGATGCGACCGAGTACTTCGCTTTAGATTCGGCAATCGACGTCGCCACCGCGCCATGGCCAAGAAAAACCACCATGAATCCCAAGGCGGCGACCAGGAACAAATCGAGCGTCAGCAGCAAGGGATGGTAGAACGCCAGCAAAACCAATCCGATCGAAACCTGCAGTACCAGCGCGATGCCATCCAGGACCAGCAAGGCTGCTGATTTCTGAATCGTCATGACATCGAAAAATCGATTCATCATCTCCGGACCGTGATGCTCGTCGTACGCCGATTGACGCACGCGAGGCAACCGGTAAGCCAAATCCGCCACCACGCGCACGAAGAGTCGCTGTTGAATGAGCTCCGCCAAGTACGCTTGCATCATCCGCAAGACGCCTTCAAAGCCCAGGAAGACAAGCAAGATTAAACAGATGACAAAGAGCGGCTGGATAAAACGTCCGAAAGCGACGGTGTTGACAAGTGATTCCACGGCCACCGGTGTCGCGAGACTCAGCACACCCACCACCGCGGAGAAAATCACGAGCACCCAGATGTCGCTCGCTTCGGGCCGCAGTAATTGCCCCAGTCGCTTCACCAGCGACGGACCTCCGCTACCATGACCGTCCGCATCGTGGCCATGCGATTCATCGGCCGGAGCGTGACTGAACAGCGCGCCCGGTTGAACCGTCAACCACGTTTGCAATTGATCCTCCGAGATCCCGCCGCAAAGGTCGCGAAGTTGCGAACGCGACACCCATCGCTCGCCTTCAGCCGCCGTCCACACCAACGCCTTGGAACCCTTGGCCGATGAGACTAACAACCAAGCTTCGTTTCCGTCCGATTCCCCTTGCACGATGAGTGTGGCCGCAGCTTGGTGTCGACGCGCCCGAGCAAGCATCGACGAGATCGACAACCGCATCGAGTCGACTCGGACCGACACCTGCTCGCCAACGGTCATCAAGAAGTCGATCGGATCCTTGCTGCCCGAACGCTCGGAAGCTTGCATCGCTTCCGCCAACGCACGCCGTGCCGCTAGCGGGTCCATCGGATTACCCGTAGCCTCGGTCAATCGCGTGAGCAGATACAGGATGCTGTCAGCGTCGGTCATGGCCAGCTTTCGAAAACTCGACTGCTTGCGTTCCGGGCTCAAACGCGCTGCGCCCGAAAACTCTTCGCAATCCTTAACATCGACACATTTACCCCAAAGTATCCACGAAGATTGCTAAAACGTAAGGTTACTAGGGTACTTCGACGAAAAAAGTTCGATCGCCGAGCCGGTTTTTTCGCCCCGTGCCGAGGAGAAGGGGCGCAGAAATTGTCCAGATCAAGATCACTAACATGATCTACAGCAATGACTTGCAACGAAGAGCGGCGTCTTGAAAAAAAGAAAAAGCTGTCAGGCCAAAAGAGACCTGACAGCTTCGGGTTCAGTTCGTTGTGGAGGGTGCGCCTGATCAGGAGACAGTAGCCATTACCAGGCGTATTGAATCCCCGCGACGAAACCGTGGAACAGGGCTGTATTTCCCGTTTGCAGATCAGCGACACCGTTGAGCAGATCGGTTGCGGGCAGCTGATCGCCCGGCAGGGCCACTCCGTCCAGCCACAGGATTTGGTAACCGCCGCGGACCGACCACGAGTCGCTCAGCCTGACGACGCCCATCAGGCCGATTTCACTGGCAGTAGCCATTTGCGGGCCGCTGGCAGCGATGAAAGGAACCGTATTATCGACATTGATGACCGTCGTTGTCTGATCGGCATCGTTGTAATAAATCCCCAGCTTGGCAAATCCTTCGATGGAAATGCGGCCCATCGTCGCGATGGTGCCATCCACTCCGACCTGCATCCCGTACAGGTGATTATTCACGTTGACGCTATGGGACGAACTGCCGAATGATGAACCTTGGAATTCGCTGGTGAGGGTTTCGCCCAGTTCGATCCACCTGAAACCGAGGAACGCATTCATCCACGAGCAGGTATTCTCTCGGAGATTCAGTTCGGTGCTGTCGAGCCGCGAGCGGAGGGTGGTCGTGACGTTGGGGGACAAGACCGGCAGGACCGGTACGGTTTGCAGGGCTGTCGCGCCCACGCCGACCGAAGTCGCATCGAAGGAATTCACCCCGTAGTACTGCAGTTGGAGATCGAAGCCCGTTCCACGGACACCGTGCCGGGTGACATTGATCATGGGGCCGGCTTCATAGGGGAAGCTCATTCCACCCAAGTTGATCCCCGGATCACCGTCCGAAAAGTCAAACGACGGTCCGGCGTCGCGTCGCATGACGACAACGCCCGTCTGAACGCTCCAAACCGGGGACCACGAGTCACATGTCGGTAATGTGGTCGCCACCAAGCCGCGACCATCATCGATGGTAACCGGTTCCACCTCGATGATGGTTTGGTCTGGAGTGGCCGCTTGAGGGCGGAGTTCGTCCGGAACCGGTTGTAGCGGTTGTGCGGCCTGTACTGTCGAAGCCAGAATCGCCGCCCCGCAGGTGAGTGCGAGGCATTTTGCAAACCGTCGAATCGTTAATTTTGTTACCATCGCACACTCCCTCTAAACCGCAAAGAACAATCCTGCTTGAAACCTCGAATATGCGGGATCTCATCGTCCACGCAGTTCTAAGCATCGTCCGCATTGTTCCGGAACTGTCGCGCACGTCAGGCGCCTCCTATGCCTGGAAAAAGCGTCACAAACGGAACGGAAAAGGTTCGCTGATCGATACCACACGAGTGGCGTATTTGCCTTGAACGGCGGAAGGTAGCGACGGTGACAGATCTTCCGCGCGAAACGGTCTTGCGAGGAATGGGGAATGCAAGTCCAAAGCCGGTTTTAGGGCCGGTTCGTGTTGCTGGACCCGCGTTTCATGCGCTGTTGAAGTTGGGAAAGGCCCGGCGTGGACCGATCGACCGTCAGTTCGCTTCGCTGGTAACCCGGTTTGATGAAGACGAGCCGCAAGGAGACATTTTCCCGTTTCAATTGCTCGGACTGTTCGGCAATGTTGAAGCGACCTTGCAGGTCCGACTTGCTCACCGCGAACGACTCCGACTTGGATTCCCCGGTTGCCGCATTCGCCGATTGTCGTTGCACGACGACCTGCACACCTGCCAGGGGTTCGCCGGTCGCGTCATCCAGACAGATTCCACCAATCGAGGCAGGCGCCTCCGCCGCACGCTCGGCAGGAATCGCCATGCCCCCATCAAAACCCAGGGCACGCATCGCATCGTGCATCTCGCCGATCTGCAGGGCGACTTGTCCGCGCAGTTGGTCGAGGATCGTGGCCCGCGCATCGATGATGGCCTGTTGAGCGCGCAAGTCCGCCTCAGCTAAGCCCTCGGCTTCCAACAACGCCCGCTCAATTTGCAAGTCGCGCAGCCGCACCAGAATGTGCTCGTACTGTTGCAGTACAACTCGAAATTCAATTTCCGCGAGCATCCGTTCTACGGTGGTCCGTTGTGGCGGTGCCACTTTGCCGGCGGGCCCCTCGCGACTGGGCCCCTCACGACTGGGCCCCTCACGACTGGGCGTTTTCGCTTCCGATGCTTGAGGGGCATTGGACAACTGGTCGAGCAACCTGCGGATGGCGTCCGCTTTTTTCCCGGGCGGAAGCTCCTTTAACTGCTGCTCTAATCCTGCGCGGAGCACCGACAATTGGCGCGACGGCACCACCCGATTGACCTCCGCTTCGTCTTTCGTCGCATCCCCGCCGCCGCTTTCGCGTGCTTCGCGCGACGACCCGGTTTGCTCCGGCGAGCCGGGGGTTCGCTCAGGCGGAGCTGGCGTCGATTGAGCGAGTACGAAAGGACAAGCCGCAAGCAGGAGTGCGACCGCAAGCGTTGAGCGAACCGGGGCCGAGCGAGTCAGGGTTAAGCGAGCCGGGGTTAAGCGAGCCGGGTCCCGATGCATCACTCGCGTACGCCTCGCGAAGAACGCGATCCCCGTGAGATTGCTCGTCATGTCGGACTCCTGAATGAAGAATGGATTACCCTCGGGCCGTCCCTGTCTGGCAACGCGCGTCCGGGCATGCCAGTCCGGGAACGCGAAACGAGGCAAGGCGTGGTCGTATCGACGGGTTTGCGGTCCCCGTTTGCGGCACACTTAACCGGAATCCTTTTTCTCTTAACGGCGGCATGGAAGCAAGCGCGTGGCTGAAGATTCCTGGCGATGTTTACGGAGCCTTAACTTCCGCCGCGGCCCTGCGCACTGGGGGGCAGGACCGATTTCAGGAATCGCCCCGTGGCATTCTCTGGAAGTGCAGCAATTTCCTCGGGAGTGCCCACCGCCAGCAGGTGTCCGCCCGCGGCGCCCCCTTCAGGACCCAGGTCAATCAGCCAATCGGCTGACTTGATCACATCCAGGTTATGCTCGATCACAATGATCGTGTTGCCCTTCTCGACGAGCCGATTGAAGACCGCCAACAATCGCTGCACGTCATCGACATGCAGTCCGGTGGTGGGTTCATCGAAAACGTACAGCGTGCTGCCGGTTTCGACGCGTGCCAATTCGGTGGCCAGCTTAATGCGTTGTGCTTCGCCGCCCGACAGGGTGTTGGACGCCTGTCCGAGCGGCAGGTATCCGAGCCCGACATCAGCGAGCGACTGCAGGACGCGCATGATGGCGGGGAAATTCTCGAAGAATTCGAGTGCCTCTGCGATCTGCAGGTTCAGCACATCCGCGATCGACTTGCCGCGGTAGCGGACATCCAACGTGGCGTGATTGAACCGGGCTCCATTGCATTCCGGACAGGGAACGTACAGATCGGGCAGAAAATTCATTTCAATTTTCTCAGTGCCCTGACCCTGGCATCGTTCGCATCGTCCTCCTGGGGCGTTGAAGCTGAACCGGCCGATGCGATAGCCGCGCTGTTTCGCTTCGCGGGTGGTCGCGAACACCTTGCGGATCTCGTCGAACAAACCGCTGTATGTTGCGGGATTGCTTCGCGGCGAGCGTCCGATGGGCGATTGATCGATCGGGATCACTTTGTCGATTTGATTCGAACCGCGCAGGCTGGTGAACGGTCCGGGCTTGGCCGCCGGTCCGCCCAGGCGTCGGATCAGAGCCGGCACCAGCGTTTCATTGACCAGAGAACTTTTACCGGAACCGCTGACCCCGGTCACGCCGACCAGCACTCCGATCGGGAACTGCACATCGACATTTTTGAGGTTATTGGTTGTGACACCTTCGAGCACTACGGAGCGTGTCTTCGCCACGCGTCGACGGCGTGCGGGCGTGGCGATCGTTTGACGTCCGCTCAGGTATCGCCCCGTGACCGATGCATCGCAGCCTTGCACTTCCTCGGGTGTGCCGAACGCCACCACGCGTCCGCCGAGATTTCCCGCGCCGGGGCCGATGTCGATCAAGTAGTCGGCTTGTCGCATCATCGTTTCGTCATGCTCCACGACCAGCACGCTGTTGCCAAGTTGCTGCAGGTCGCGCAAGGCATCAATCAGCCGTTGGTTATCTCGCGGATGCAGGCCGATCGACGGTTCATCCAGGATGTAACACACACCGACCAGCCCCGACCCGATGCTGGTGGCGAGCCGCACGCGTTGGAGTTCCCCACCGCTTAGCGTATCGGCCGCTCGATCCAAGGTGAGATAATCGACGCCCACCTTTTCCAAAAACGCCAACCGCCGCGTCATCTGTTCGATCAGAGGCTGGCTGACCAATGCTTCGTCTTCGGTCCATATCAGCTTGCTGAGGAATTGACGCGCTTCGCGCACCGAGAGTCGGGTCAGCTCATGAATGGCGAGATCCCCGATCCGCACACTCATCGCCTCGCGACGCAATCGCGAGCCGTCGCAGGCCGTACAGCGCACGGGACCTCGATACGATTCCAGTTCTCGCTGCCGCTCCTGACTCGTGACCGTGGCGAATTCCTTCTCCAAATGCAGCAGGATTCCGGAGTAGTTTTTTTCGTCGCCGTGCAACAGCTTTTGCAGAACCTGCGGATTCAACTCGCCAAGCGGCGTGGTCGAGGCGACTTTCGCATGGGCGAGAAACTGTTCTGCCTCGGCCATCATCTCGCGTGCAGACGCCGCTCGATGGCCGCGCCAGGGGACGATCGCTCCGTCGGCAAGGCTGCGGTTCCGATCGGGCACGACGAGATCCGGATCAAACTCGACGCGTGCCCCCAAGCCTTCGCAAACCGGACAGGCGCCGTAAGGGCTGTTGAAGCTGAACGTGCGCGGTTCCAGTTCCTCGTAGCTGATCTCGCAAGTCGGGCATGCGTAACGCGTACTGAACAATTCATCCAACCACGTCGCATTGGGCTGAGCGGCGGCGGCGGGCGTGAGATAGCAGGCCCTGACCAGTCCATGTCCGTGTCGCACGGCCAGGCGCACCGAGTCACCGATCCGTGACTCGATGCCGGCTCGGATAATGACGCGGTCGACCACGGCATCAATTTGATGAGCCTTTTTCGCATTCAGGGGCGGCACCTGATCGAGTTCATAAACTTCCCCGTCTACGCGCGCGCGTAAGAGTCCGGCCTTCCTGATCAACGCGAACACTTCTTTGTGCTCGCCCTTGGTGCCGCGAACCAGGGGCGCAAGTAGCATCAGTTTGGTTCCCTCCGGCAGACGCATCAAACGCGATTCGATTTGCTGCGTGGTCTGCTGTCGAATCGGAACGCCGCATTGGTAGCATGCTGCCTGACCCAATCGGGCGAAAAGAATGCGCAGATAATCGTAGATTTCCGTGACCGTCGCCACGGTGCTGCGCGGGTTCTGGGTCCCCATCCGCTGATCGATGCAGATGGTTGGTGGAAGGCCCTCAACGATATCGACGTCAGGCCGTTCCAACTGCGTCAGGAATTGCCTCGCATACACGGAGAGCGTTTCGAGGTACTGACGCTGCCCTTCGGCGAACAAGGTGTCAAAGGCGAGCGAACTTTTTCCCGATCCGCTCGGCCCGGTGATGACCACCATCTTGTCCCGCGGGATGTCGAGATCGACCTGCTGCAGGTTATGGACTCGGGCTCCCCGCACTCGAATCATCGACTCGGCAGGCCCGCTGGCAGTTCGAGTTGGCGAATCCAGTCGCGTCATCGGCTCACATAGCCAGAAAATT
>JBJOLO010000054.1:0-3325 GCA_046045565.1 Planctomycetota bacterium
GGTGCCGAATCGCAGCCGGCATTGTCGCAGTCGGAGTGAGTATGGCAGTCGGAGTGAGTATGAAGGTCAAGATCTGTCCGCATTGCGGCCAAGCATTTTCCACGACCGCGGCGGGGCTGGAACTGTTGTATCAGCACTTGATCCAGGGGCATGAACTGGACCCACAGGCGGCCGGTGACGCTGTCGATGCGGCGGCGACCGAAGAACGTCCCGATGTACTTCCGGTCCCGCTTCCCCGCTGCAGTTAAGATCGCAAGCCGGCTACGGAAGTCGAACTGCAATCAAGCGGAGTCAGCACGCCGGTGTCGGTCTCAAAAACCGCGCACTTGCCTTGAAACACTGCCGCAATGATCACGACGTATCGTTCGTGCGGGAGCAGGGTTAACGATTGAATGCCGTCCCAGTCGATCGGCCCGTGCGGTGTTGCAGCCCACCAACAATGGTAGTGACCGAGAAATTGACGGCCGTGTTGATTGGCGGCAAACGCTGCCTGAGCTCGGGCCCAAAAGTCGCGAGAGTTTTCCTCTAACGCCCACAGCTGTTCAACGTCGTACGCATCGACGCTGGCATCCTTGTGGCTAAAACGACAACCGCCGAACTCAAGCCAGGGCTGCATTCTGCTCATGAAATCCAAGGTCCGTTGCGCAAATATACCTTGGCAAAAACTCGCGACCTCACGGCACAGATGGAAGTCGTGGTTTCCCCAAACACCAATCGCGCCGCACTCGTCCAGTAACGCCGCAACCTCATCGGCACCATCAGGCGGTGCAAAAGTGTCGCGATCCCATGGCCAAGAATGGCCTCACCACGATCCGGATGGCCGATACGTTTTGACGAACTGAAATACGTACGCACAAAATACGGTTTGACCGCCAAGAAAAAAAAGCGGCGATTTCCGCACGAGTCATTCCTGCTGATTATTTTTTACCACGAAGGTCACGAAGAGCACGAAGGGAAGAGGGGTGAATTTTTTGAGGGTGTCTTTTCCTTCGACCAAAAGGTAAATCCGCAAACCAACCGCCCACCTGCAACTGTTTACTCCCTTCTCCCTTAAAGGGAGAAGGGCCGGGGATGAGGGTGTCTCTATTCTTCCACCCAACCGCAAACCCGCAACGATGATTTAGTGAGGTCGATCTTGTCTCAAACGGCCCCGCAGCGTCAGTCGATTGGCATCGTTTTAGTGGAAAGATTGCGGAACTGCTTTGCCAAGGCCTGTGCCAGATGAATACCAATGAGAAATTGCGAACAGACTCTTTGATCGTTTGTGCCACTCAGCACACGAAGGGAATACGAGAGAATTCTTTTTTGAAATGGATTCGGGCAGATCCGAAATGGAGCGGGCTTTGGTGGCGGTGTGGGGCCTACACTTTAAACAGGAAGTGACAGATGTCGCCGTCCTGCATGATGTAGCTCTTGCCCTCTACCCGCAACTTGCCGGCGGCTCGCAGTTCTTTTTCGCTGTGGTACTGTTCGAGATCCTCGAGCGAATAGATTTCGGCGCGGATGAAGCCGCGTTCAAAGTCGCTGTGGATGGCGCCGGCGGCCTGCGGTGCGGTTGCGCCGACCGGTATGGTCCAGGCACGCACTTCCTTCTCGCCCGCCGTGAAGTAACTCTGCAGGCCCAGCGTACGATACGCTTCACGGGCGAGCACCGCGAGCGCGGGCTCTTGCAACCCGACACTGCGCAACATTTCCGAACGGTCGGGTTCGTCGAGCTCGGCGATTTCCGATTCGAGCTTCGCACAGACGCAGACCAGTCCCGCCGAAATCTTCTGGGCGAATGCGCGGACTTTTTCCACCAGCGGCCCGCGACCCGCCAGGTCGTTCTCGTCGACGTTCGCCACGAACATGACCGGCTTTGCGGTGAGTAGCCCGAAGCTCTGGATCGCCTTCGCCTCGGCATCGGGGAGCTGGAGCCCGCGGAGTGGCTTGTCTTGGCCCAGGTGCGCCAGGCATAATTCGATCGCGCTAACGCGTAGTTTCGCTTCTTTGTCCCCGCTTTTGGCGGTTCGCTGCGCTTTGGGCAGGCCTTGTTCGAGTGCCTGGATGTCGGCCAGCATTAGTTCCAATTCGATCGTTTCGATGTCCGACGTCGGATCGACCTGTCCCGCAACGTGAATGACGTCCGGGTCTTCAAAACATCGCACCACCTGCAGGATCGCGTCGACCTCGCGAATGTGGCTCAAGAACTGGTTCCCCAAACCTTGACCCTCACTGGCGCCTTTCACAATGCCGGCGATGTCGACGAGCTTGAGTGCCGCGGGCACGATCTTCTGAGGCACAATGTATTTGGTGATCCGCTCGAGCCGCCCGTCCGGGACACTCACAATGCCCTCGTTGGGCTCAATCGTGCAAAACGGATAGTTTGCCGCTTGAGCCGCCTTCGAACAGGTCAGCGCATTAAAGAGTGTGCTTTTGCCCACGTTCGGCAGTCCCACGATCCCAGCTTCCATTGCTACCAACCTGCTTTCACGTTCTGCGGACGCCGAGCGTCCTAAGGTAAATCCAAATGTGCGTGACCCTACATATTGAGCTGTTCGGCTCAGCTGATCAAGCACAAGGCCACATCCTCCCCCCCTCCGTAGCCCGCCGCGTGAGCAAGGGTAACACACGGGTCCTAGCGACGGCTGTTGACGGGGGAATTGGCTCGCTGACCCGGCGGGCTGCCGCTTTTTGACGCGGTGCTGAAGAGGGTATTCCGAATCGTACCGATTTTGATGCCGATCGGAACGACGACTCCAAGGAGGTGGTTCTTAAATGGGGACGCTTTGGCATATCGGTCCCGCGGGCCTTTCAAAATGCACAACGTCAATCGACTGTGGCAGGTTGGGGTTCGTACGGCAGCATCGACCTCACTTGCACGATCGTCACTGGCTTGGGCATACCTTGCCAGTAGCACCCAACGGGTAGCCGAATTCGATCGCACCTCGGCACAATGAAACTGTCTGCCTCATCCTGCCTAATCCCATTCCTGCTCCTGCTCTCATCCCTTCGCGCTCTTCGATCACGGAAAGCAAAGCCTCAAAGAAAAGGGCCGGTTCTTCGAGATCGCCCGCGTGCACATTTCCGGCGATTCCACCGTTGAAGTGTGGGAGAGGTTCTGGGCGATGCGACGCGGTTCCCGTTGGCCCGCCGCCGCGTTAACTTGGACGTTCGGCCCTCTGTCGCCTGCTTTCTCGCGGAATTTGCACGGTCAAATTTCCTCTGGTAGCATTCCAGAGGATGCTCGAATGTCACCTCCACCCAATCGGAAAGCGTGTGTGAATGCGAATGACAACCAGACACTGCCCGGACTGTAATGGGGAAATGGAGTACGGATTTACGC
>JBJOLO010000056.1:0-2508 GCA_046045565.1 Planctomycetota bacterium
TGCCGACAATCATTTTGGCCGACGCTAAGGGGCGTCCGTTCGCGAAGAATGTCGGGTACAGCGGTGCCGAGGCCGATAAGTACGTTGGCGAATTGCTGGAGAAGACGAAGTTGCGCGAAACGCGTGATGACCGTCTGGCTAAGGCCGAAGCAGCTCAGGGCGGTGAGAAAGCCAAGTTGCTCGGCGAAGCGATCGGCGACATCGACAGCGAATTGGCGGTCGCGATGTATCGTGACGTTGTCGATCAGATTATCAGCCTGGATGCTGACAATGCTCAGGGCATGAAGAGCAAGTTCGAAGGGCTGATCAAAGTCGGCGAAGTTCGGTCGGCTTTGAACGAAGTGCGTCAAACGGCCGGTGCCGCCGGACCTGAGGAACTGCTCAAGCGAATTGACGACTTGATGCAGCGGCTCGAACCCACGGGCGAAGGGCTGCAAGAAGTGCTGTTCCTGAAGGCCAACGTTTTGTTCCGGACCGACAAAGCAAAGTCGAAGGAAACGTTGCTGGCCGCCGCCAAGGCTGCTCCAGGTTCGAATATGGCGAAGCAGATTGCGTTGATCATCGAACGCAACTTCAAAGACGAGCCGGCAGCTGGCGAGGAAGGCAAGAAGACCGAAGAAAAGAAGTAAGCGGCAGAAGAGACGAGCGGGTAACGCAGTGGTGAGCAAACTCCGCCAGTGCCTGCTGGTCTCCGTCGTGAGGGGCTGTCCGTAAGCCGATGGCCCTTCACTCGATTACCCTCCACGCGATGACCTTCCACGCGATGAATGGATTCAAAATGCGACTCGTCGATCTCTTCAGGGGACGTCGAGTCGCTTTTGTTTTGTCGGGTCACAAAATGTTCCCCGCTGCCGGAATCCCGGCTACGGGAAGTTGTTTTCAAAGGATCAATGCGGTTTTACGTAGGAGATTGAGATGACCAAGTGGTGGGTGGTGGCAATGGTCGTGTTGGGGGCCATGCTTTTTCAGGCATGTTCGTCAGAAAGTGCTCCGAAACCGGCCGCTGATACGACCAAGAAGTCGCCTCGGGAGGAAGCTTTTGCGAAGCTGGATCCTGCCGATCGCGAATTGGCCGAGGCGCAGGGATATTGTGCGGTTTCGGAGGCGGAACTGGGATCGATGGGGATGCCCATCAAGTTGGTGATCAACGACCAGCCGGTCTTCCTGTGCTGCAAGGGGTGTGAGGCCGAGGCCAAGTCGGAGCCGGAAAAGACGTTGGCGACCGCCGAGGCTTCCCGCAAAAAGGTGGCTGAGGCCAAGGCGGCAAAGTGAGAATGCAAACGAACAATAACGATGAAGCAAGCTGGACGGTTTGAGCGGGCACGGATTGGAACGTCGATGGTGGAAAGTCGACGGGAGACGGGAACCGGGTTTTGCGTCAGGTGTTGGCGGTGTGGCCTGGTTTGAGCATAATGGGGAGCGATCCGAGGTCAGCCGGAACGTCGCTCTGGCGATCGCAACACAAATCTGCGGTCGTAGGGCGGGATTCGGGCGAGAGTGGATTGCATTGGAGCGAGGTTTCTGTTGCTGTAGGGTATAGTGACGGGGCGGTGGTTGCCGCCGCCGGTATCGCAAAAGGAGAGTTGCCCTGGCCGCGTCATCTTGTTGTGTTCGATCGCCTTATCAACTTGCTCGTTTCGCCGTGCTGAGTTTGCTGGCGTTGCGATTGGTGATCGGTTGGCATTTCTTTAAAGAGGGAACGGGGAAGCTCAGCGATCCCAAGCCCTATTCGGCCGCCTTTTTTGGGGCGGCGAAGGGGCCGTTCGCGAAGCAGTATCACCAACTAATCTGGGATGCCGATGGTCTGGCCCGGCTCGATCCCGACGCCACGCGGCAGGCGTGGACTGCGTTTCGGGACAAAGCGAAAAACCATTTCGGGTTTGACGCAGACCAGGTTGCGAAGTCCGAAAAGATCATCGATCGCCGGATCGAGCAACTCGAAGCGTACCTGGGTGGCAAGTCGGAGGAGATTGTCGAGTACAAGTGGTGGCTGGAACGTCGCCAGCAGAATGAAGCCAGTCCTGACCGGCAAGAGTATCGGGATGTGACAGTTCTGAAGGGCCAAGCCGATAAATTGGAGGCAAAGATCAAGGCCGATCGTGGTCCTTGGTTGGCCGAAGCCGATAAACTATCGAAGGATATCGAGCGGGACATTAATGAATTAGCGACACCTGAGCAGCGGAAACGTGGCGATGTGAAAGTCATCAAGCCCGGTCGCCGCTGGCTCGACTCCGAAGCGATCGATCGCGGGATTCCCTATTTTGACCTCGCCATCGGCGTGTTGTTGATTTTGGGATTGTTCACGCGGTTGGCGAGTCTTGCCGGGGCTGCGTTCCTGGCTTCCGTAGTGCTTTCGCAATTCCCGGGTTCGGCTGGTGCCGTGCCCTCGTATTATCAAGCAATTGAAATGGTCGCAATGTTGTGCCTCGCCGCGGTCGGAGCCGGTCAATTCGCCGGTCTCGACGTGGTGCTGACCGCCATGTGGTCCAAGTGCTGCCCAAGCCGACA
>JBJOLO010000119.1:0-11481 GCA_046045565.1 Planctomycetota bacterium
TATAATTGTCCGAAGGCCGGATTTATTTGTTCCCTTTTCGAAACGGGATCTTGATGGGGCTGCTTGTTATCGCTTCGCTGCTCGCCGCGCACTTGCTCGCCATGAACGTTGCCTCCGCCGCGCCCGCCTTGGCGGTCTGGATGGATTGGCGGAACGCTCGCGGGTGCGCTGCGGCCGGAACGATGGGGCGACCGCTTCACGCTGCTGCACTCGTCATGCTGCTCGTCGGCTCCCTGCTTGGACTCGTCGTCGGCTGGCTGCTCTGGTCCCCGGAATATTCGGCCGCCATCAACCGACTGTGGAACAAAGTGTTTTTCGGGATCCTGGAACTGCTCTTTTCCGCCGTGCTGCTTGGCGTCAATCTTGTCTTGTGGCGGGACGACGGTGTGGCGACCAAACGCCGGCGGCTCGGCCGATCGATCTGCTCGCTGCTTTCCGCTTCCAACCTGCTCTACCATTTCCCCGTGCTGCTGCTGGTGCTTTGGCAACTGATGCAGGCGGGTGAATTCGACGGTGCGCTGATTAACTCGTCCGAGTTCCGCTCCCTGATGATGTCGCCTCGCGTGATCGCGCGCAGCACGCATTTCTGGTTGGCCTCGTTCGCCGTGTCGGGCATGCTGCTGGCCTTGGTCGATCTGCGGCGCGATTCGACGGTCGCCGCCAAAACGGCCCCCGCGATCCTGGGCGGACGCGTGGCGTTGGTCGCAAGCCTGATGCAGATTCCCGTCGGCATCTGGGTGCTAACCAGCAGCTCCTCCACCATGTCGGTACGTTTGCTCGGCGCCGACGCCACCGCTACGCTCGGCTTTGCTGTGTCGGTGCTGCTCTCCCTGTCGCTCATGCACCGCCTGGCCAATATCAGCTTCGGCGATCTGAATCCGCGAGCGATGCGAACCACGGCGCTGATCATGGCGACCATCGTACTGACGATGTGCGTGGCATCGCGATTCGCAGGCCGCTAAAGCTTCGCCGCAGATGCAGGCACAGCAGATGCAGCACAAGCGGAAATGCGGTGACGACAATCGTTGCCACCACGCAGAAAAGATGGCATAGCAGAGTGCGCGGTGCGGGTCGAGTTCGCGGTGCGGGTCGAGTTCGCGATGCGGGTCGAGTTCGCGGTGCGGGCGGAGTTCGATCGCTGCCGGTTCCGCCCGAGCAAGGTCGCTACCGATGGCTCGTTACTTCTCGGTGAAGTCCACCAATCCCGTAGCGGGATCGTAGCGGTACTTGTAGTAACGGGGTTCGCCGGGAACGCGCATGATGTAGCCGTCCCGCGCGAGATCGTCGAGATCGGCGGGGAACCGGTTGCGATCGAAGCGGAACCGCTCCACTGCACTCTGCAACATGTCGATGTTTTGTCGGATTACCGATTCGTCGGTCGCTCTCTGGTCGTTGGCATTGAGTCGAAAGAGAACGACAGCCCCGACGACGCTGACGAGCGCCAGGATGGCGAGCAATTCCAAAAGCGAAAACGCTTGTCGCTTCGTTTCGCCTTTCATCGTTCCGCCTCCGATTCCGGATCGCACGCCGTAGCGGTCGTGCTGATTGTAACGACACGGGCGAACAGGCTGCCCGCATCGTTAAACGAAATCTAGGTCGCGATCGACGCGATGCAAGAACGAACCCAAACAGTTGGGTGCGCTTACGGTTTTTTCTCGCCATTCTTCGCGTCCGAGGACGCTTGAGGTTTGGAGAAAAGGTTGAACAGCGGGAGTTCGACTTTCGCTTCGCTGGGCTTACGCTGCATGTCCAGTTCCGCATGGATTTGCAGTCCTTCGGGATCCTTCAGCAAGCTGGCATTCAAACCTCGGAACCAGTCCAGCAGTGGCGGCTTGAAGTTGGATGCATTGGTTGCAAACGCGGTCGAATTCCAGATCGGCATTCCGCCGACGCGCTGCAGTTCGTACTTGCCGCCGAGCGAACAAGCCAAGTTGCCATCGAATAACGATTCGGCCAGATTCTTCGCTTCGGATTGCGGGACTCCCAATTGCTGGGCCAGGAAATGCATCAGGCGGATATTGCCCAGCGAGGCTTGCAAGGCACGATCGTAGTACAGCGACGAGACCCAGGGGCGCAGTTGGGCGTGAGCCAAATCGCCGACGCGAATCCGGGCTTGCGCCGGTTGTTCCGACGGCTCGAGGCCCAATCGGGGCGAGACATATTCGAGCAGTCCGCGGTCGAACGAGAGCACGGAATAATCGTTGAACTGCCGTCGCCATAATCCGAGCAGCAACTGGGAATAGCCTTGTGCATCGGGTGGGCCTCCGCCCAGTCCGAGCGGCAGCATGTCCAGGAATCCGGGCTTCGGCCAGCCGCCGAGGTATCCGGGGGTGGTTTGCAGGAGGCGGAGCGTCTTGATGAGGCCTTTCGATTTCAGATCGATTGCGGGGACGGTGTCCTGGATGCCGACGAACAGATGGTGCGGCGGTACGGACGGCATCAGCAGACCGCCTCGTACATTCGCTTCGATCGAAACAATGTCGCCGTCGACCGCGCGCATGCGCTGGTCGGAGGCTGGACCGAGGATGGTCAAGTAGCGCCCGTACTTACCATCCTCTAGTGGCGACACGTGCGCGTCGATGGCGATCCGCTCCATCCGTTCGCCCTCGAGGGCAAACCGCTTCACGGCCACCATCAGCGGATCCATCTGCTGCCATTGTTGTCCGTAAAAGGCGGCTCGTGCTGCGGCTCGCGATGCTTCCGCAGGAGTGATGCCGTGAATGCGGATGTCGGGAATGGGAACGAATGCGCCCCGTTGTCCGCGGAGGGAATCGATCGCACCGTGGTCGGTGTCGATCAAGCCCGATCCGTCGGGGCGTCGGCCGAACCCGTTCGGCAGCAGGCCGGCTGCGATCATGCCTTCGATGTCATGGATGTCGAGGTGTTCGGAGCGAGCGGCCCAGCGGGCGAGTTGCAGGATCTGCATGTCGGTTTCCGCAGCGAGTCGCCGCTGGAGTTCGATCTGGTACTGGGGTTCGACGAGCGATCGGAAGAAGGCAGTCGAGAAATAGACAAATACGGTGTCGTCGCGTGAGAGCGGCATGCGGGTTCGGGCGTGTTTGAATTCCGCGGTCTGCGCGAGCGAGCGTCCCCCCTGCCCCATAGCGAGGAATTGTTCGACGAGCTTTTCCGATGTCGAGAAAAAATGGAAGTCGCCGTCGACGGCGTAGTAAGAGCGCAAGCGGTTGTCGGCGGAATGCAGGAACGAAACGTCGCGTCCGGCAATCTGGACGGTGTCCAGTTTCGCGCCTCGCTCTTTTTCTTTCTCGAGAGTCGCCTTCCGCTCTTTGGTGAAGTTGGAACCCAGGAGTGCGTTGCGAGCTTGGAAGATCAGGCCCATCGCGGCGCCTTGTTGCAGATAGAGGTCGCTTCCCACGATGGCGACATCGGAGATGAATGCGTCGCCGAGTAGATCACCGAGCACCGATTGTTGCAGAGCGAGTTGCTGCTGAACGCGCGCGTCGCCGGCCTCTTCGACGCCGCGTAAGGTGATCATGCCGGGAATGCCGCCGGCGTATTCGTCCATGAGCTTGCTGAGCCAGACGTAGTTCGAGAACTTGCCGAAGCGGATATAGAACCAGTCCTGCGGGACGTGGGCGGCGATCGGTTCGATTTCGACGTTCGGGTCGAACGGCGGGGCGATCTCTTGAGCCCAGCGAATGGGCGGAGGTAGCGGTAGCGTGGCGGTCTCGAGAATTCCTTCCGCCGTTCGCGGCGGTGCGTACTCCCCCGCACCGGCGACCGAAGCCCGCAGCGTTGCCAGCCGCCGGCTTTCCACACCGAACAACAGCTCCAAGCTGCGCTGCAATTCGTCCGATGACTCCTTCTCAACTGCGGGTGGCGTCAGTCGCAGTCGCCGCGCGAGCATCGTCGTCAGATAGGTTTGAGCCAGCGGTTCGTAGTCGCTTTCCTCGGCTTGCGCCTTTACCGCCGAGAGGTAGTCTCGCCACCACGCTTCCAGTATGCGCTGGTGACCGCGGCGCTGCTGTCGCTGCGGTGTGACGAGCACCTCAATTGGCTGCGGTGCGTAAATCGTCGCGCGAAACGGCGTCTCGCCATCAAAAAGAAAGCTGACCGTCAGCGCTGCCGGACCGTCGGACTCCAAGCCGATCAGCTCGCCGATGACGCGACGGATCTTGCCAGGAATAAATGCCGGATAGTGGACTCGACCTTCACGCTGCTCAATCGCGAAGGCGTTAAAGACGGCCGCTTTGCCTGTTTCATTCAGGATCGGCAGCCGGACGATCGCGACCCCGAACGGTTCACCGGCCACCGCCTCGACATCCACTCGCTCGCGTGCGGATCCGACCGCGGTAAGCAGTAGCAGGCAGCAGCCTATCCACCAGGCCAGTACGTTCCATCGCATGACAAAGCCTCCGTTCGTAGGAATCATTCGCGACTGAGGGCGTTCCGTCAATGGGGTTGCACGCAGCGGAGAGGTTTTGACCGCTGGGAAAACAGAAAGAATCTTGAACCACGAAGAACACAGAGAGCACGAAGGCAGGAGGGAGGAAAGATCGGTAAGGTGAGTGTGTTGCGTTGGGAGGGTGTTCTGTTGTGTTTTGATTTTAGATACGAACTGCGATGATTTGATTAACAAGGTCTCTCGTTATCGTTTGTCTTCGCTTCGTGCTCTTCGTGCACTTCGTGGTAAAAAAGCAGACAGGCTCTTGTAAAAGCTCGGATGTCTTCGTGGTGAATATTCTTTCAGGGCAGCGTGAACTACGGTTCGATTCGGAGGAGGCCGCCGTCGAGGCTGGGGGCAGTGACTGCCCCGATGGCGACCGCGGCGCCGGGAGTGAGGCGGTTCATGCGGTCCAGGAAGTCTTCGAGTCGGTTGGCGGGTACACCGAGCAGGAGACCGCCGCAGGTTTGGGGATCGAAGAGCAAGCGATATTCGCCCCGCGATCGCAGCGACTCGGGCACAGCCATGTCCGTTTCAACTGCTCGATTGTCAGGTGCCAGCGAGCTTTCGAGTCCCTGTTCGGCGAGTTGAATCGCGCCGGGGAGAAACGGAAGACGCTGGAGTTGGATACACGCGCCGACGTTGGCGGCGCGAAGCATCTCGAGCAGGTGGCCTGCCAGTCCGAATCCGGTGACATCGGTTACGCCTTGGATGTCGAATTCTTCGACGAAGGATGCGGCGGTCTGGTTGCTTTGGAGCATGACGGCTTGCAGCGATTCCATCCAGGCGGCGCGGCAGGCGGCTTGTTGGTGGGCGGCGAGCAGCACGCCGGTACCCAGTGGTTTGGTGAGCACCAGTCGATCGCCGATGCGTAGGCCTGATTTGGTTCGCGGTGCGACGGCCCCTTGGTCGGCAAGCATGGTAAAGCCGACCGTGAGTTCGGGGCCTTCGATCGTGTGGCCGCCGACCAGGGTCGCATTCATCGCCCTCAATTCGCGCAGGCTGCCGGAGAGGATTTCGTAGAGTAGTTGCTCCTGCTTGCGTGGTGAACCTTCGGGGATCGTGGCCATCGCCAGCGCGGCGATCGGACGAGCTCCGAAGGCGAATAGATCGCTGGCGGCGTGCAGTGCCGCGATGCGGCCGAGGAAGTACGGATCGTCGAGCGGTGAAGCAAAGTAGTCGACGGTAACGGTGAGCGGGTGGCCGGGCGAGGGCAGGATCACGGCGGCATCATCGGGGCGATCCAAGCCGATCGCGACGTGGGGACTTGTGGGAACATCGAGTCGAGCGAGCACGCGGGATAGGGTCGAGCCGGCGACTTTGCCGCCGCAACCGGCGCATCGCATCTTGCGAGCCGGGTCGATGGATGGAGTCATCATGGCGGGCGGCGCGTAGGCCTGGTACATGTCCATGAATCGCGTGTCGATGCGGTTCTTCCGTCTCCACACCCAGCGGCCTTCGAACGACCAGCCGCGGTATTCGCCGATCGCACTCCCGTCCCCGGTATTAATGAGTCGCAGGAAATCCGACTGTGGCTCGTAGCGCTCCAGCGGCTTGTTCTCCAAGGAGTGGTTCAAGTTTCGCCATAACACGGGGCCTTCGCGGACCGCGTACACACCTGCCTTGGGGATGGAGAAGTCATCGAAGGTCGCCGAGTCGCCGACGGCAAACACATTGTCGCGATCGACGCTTTGCAAGGTGGGACGGACCCGAAGAAAACCTTCGGCCGTTTGCGGCAGTCCGAGCTGGGACAGCAGCGGCGGAGCCGTGGCGTCGGTCGCCCACAAAACGATATCGCATTCAAGTTGTGTATTATCGGCCAGGGTGAGCGAGTCGTGATTGACTCGGACGACGCGAGACGAAGTGCGGAGTTCGATGCGTTGCTTTGCCATCGCGCGCTCGATGCACCGCGTGGTCCCGCCTCGCAGTTGGTGGCCGATGCGCTGCGACGAGGTTAGCAGCATGATCTCGCATGGAATGCCACCGGCAAGTCGCTCGCAGGCTGCCGGCAACGCGAGCGCGATCTCACAGCCGCCTGCACCGGCACCCACCACCGCGATCCGCAACGATGTGCGTCCGACCTTGCGGCAGTGTTCGATGCGTTCCCGAAACCGGTTGAGAAACGTTTGCATCGGCTTGATCGGAACGAGTGCATCGCCGGGTTCGTTGACCAGGCTGATGCGAGGGGTCGAGCCGATTCCGATGGAAAGCAGGTCGTAAGGCAGCGCGGGACGGTCGTCGAATTCGATCACCTGTTGTTCGGGATCGACTCGCGTGACGTTGCCTACAACCAGGCGTGCGCGAACGGACGCGCAGAGGCGGACGAGGTCGATCTCCATTTGCTCGGGAGGGTATTGGCCCGCGAGGACGCCCGGCAGCATGCCGGAATAGGTCGCGGTTGCGAAGTTCGAGACGCACGTTAGCTGCGCGTCGGAGATCGGTTGCATCCGCCACATGCGCAGCACATGAGCGTTGGTGTGACCAATTCCCAACAGCACAATGTCGCGACGGCCCAAACGAGAAATCATCGGCGGCCTATTCTCCGGCCTCGATCGCCGGAGAGTGAAGGTTTGCCCTACCGCCTGGATTGCGGAACGGGATGGAGAAACCACCGCCGCGCTTGCATGTCAATCGCGGCGACACCCGTTCAGTTTCGCTTCAAAGTCTCCCGAGATCAAGTTGCCTGCCGACCGAGGTTCAGCGGCAAATAAAGGGCACACTTCGGGCAGGCTCGATACGCCTTGGAAACCGGAGTCTGGCATCGCGGACAGTTGCGGTTCGTAGGCGAACGCAGCGGCCCGCCTCGAAGCGTCTTTGAATCCGACGCAGCCGCTTCCGGCGAACCCAGAATCGCCAGAATCGAAGTATCGGAGATCGGCGATCGCTCAGGTACGCTCACGCGAACTTCGCAGTGCGGGCAGATGCCCACTTTGCCTGCATATTTATTTTTGACTTTCAGTTCATGCCCGTTTTCACAAACCACGCGAATGGACATCTTGTTCTCCTTCTTAATCTCTGCGGGCTAACTTCCAAGCCCGGCTTGCTCATTACCACGCGTTGTCGATTTCGGGACAGTTACCTGTAAACCTCAAACGCTAAGCGGGAAACGCTCAACACAACGCGATTCCACTTTTCTGTTCCCCATCTCTTTTGATGTACTCCCTCGCTTTTTCTTTCGACTCTTCTCGCACTCACGCCCGACTTGCAACGCTCGCGGGCCGCTCGATCGAACTGCATTCGACCTATTTTCCTTATCGGTTCGTCGAGACTGGAATCGTTGCTCCGCGTGCGAACAAGCGATATTCCGTATTTCCTTTTTTCGTCGCTAGCTGCTGATTCTTTAACACTCGAAACCGACAGATGGGTCCGCCGGGCAACGGGTATTTTGGGGAAATTTTTCAATGCCGTTTGGCGGCTCTGATGACAGCTGCTTTATAGACACGTGTCCAAGTGCGGGCCATTTAGGATTTCGGGTTGGCGTTCGTAAGTCCTTACCTAACGGCGAATTAAGGAGCCAAGATTTTTTTGCGTCCAGCTGGAAACTTGGGTGGTGTCGGTGGGCTGGGTAGTGCGAGTAAAAAATCGACGTTGACCAATGCGGGCAGACTTGGGAATCTCTTGCATCGCATGTTTGCGGCAGGGGCTTGCAACAAACATCGATCAAAGAAAATTCTGCTCAGGAGCTGCAAGGATGCATGCCACTGTGTTGCCTGTCGCGTTACGTGTGCTCGTGGTTCTGACGGGCCAGTTTGTTCCCATCGAGGATCCTGAAACGCAACGAGTCGGTCCGGGCATTGAAGTGCACAATGAAGTGCCGGCCAGTGCCCCGCATGGGCCAACCTTGGACTCGCGTCACGCGCGAACCGCACCGGCAGCGACGTTGGAGCCTCCGGAGCAAATCATTGAGCGTTCGGTCTTAGTAAGAGATCGCGGGTCCCGTTCGAACGCGGCTAAATCTGCAAGCGCGATGTCGGACAAAGCAAAGTTGGAGAAGACGAAGGAGCCGGAGATCGCTCCGGTTGCGTTCAACGAGCCAGTTGAGTCGACCGACGTTCCGCGTCAACATTCGCTAACGCATGCCGTCCCGGGCAACTCGAGCGCGCCGGTGGTTTTGCGACAAGCGTTATCGCCGATGCCCGGCAATACGTTGCAAGGTCGGCCGTTGACGTTGTTGGAATCGGTGCGAGGCTACCAAGAGCGCAGCGGGCAGTTGCGGGCGATCCAGGAATACTGGAAGACGACGACCGCGATCGCGGAGCAGCATTGGGCGAGCAAAGAGTCGGCCTTACTTGCGGCCGTGAAATCCCCTGCGAGTCCGCATGATCAGGCGCTTCTGCATGCTGCTCGAGAAAGTGCGAATGCCACCGCCACCGATGCGGAAATGCACGCGCTCTCCGCGCGATTGGCGCTCGCCGATTTGTCGCGGTTAGGAGTTCGAGGCGAGCCGCCCATTCCGGCGGACGAGCCGCTGGTGGGCGAGTACCACACGAACTTTGAGTCGATCTTCGCGCAGCGCGCCGCCCCGACTCGCGTCGTGCAGATGGTGCGTATGCTGCCGGTGCAACAGCGTCTGGTAGTGGCCCGAGCGGCCTCGGTGCAAGCCTCGGAAACGCTCGTGGAGCAAACCTTGAATGCCTATCAAAGCGGGCAAGCGACCATCAGCCAGTTGTTAGAGGCCGTGACGGCGTTGAAGCTGGAGCGGCGCGGCTTTCTGGCCGCGGTGCGCGATTACAACTACAGCATTGCCGAGTATTCGCTTGCGGCGGTAGGCAGTGGCGTGTCACAGGAGCGGTTGGTGTCGACGTTGGTGAAAACGTCCGCAGTGGCACGAGCGAATCCGGGAGCAGCGAAAGGCGACGCGCGAACCAAACGGGCCACACCGCCGGTGACGCGCTCGTCGCATGACGAGCGGGATCGCAATGGAAGCCCGCCGATCTCGCGCGCGGCGTCTCCCGCAAGGCAGGGGTATGGTCCGTCTGACGAGCCTTCCTCGACGACCGGATCGCCAGGCGACTCGACAAATCATGCGAATCATCGTTCGGCGTATTCGGCTGGGACTGCTCCGTCCGGATTATCCGCACCGACGCTGCGCCGAAGCGTGATGCCTCAAGATGCCAACGTGCATGGATCGTCACACGTTGGCGGTGTTTCGCAGGGCCCGGCTTCGACTGACGGGAGTACGCGGAACGTTCGATTAAGAAGCTCGATGACGGATCGCGATGAGGAAGCGGTGATTCAACATGGAGACGAACCGCAGGAAGTTTCGGATTCATTGCCCGCGCAGGTATTGCAGCGAGGCTCCGATGCGATGACGAAATTCCGCGGTTCGGTACGCGGCAATGCCCAGCCTCAGTGGGAGAGTCAAAGGTCCGGCCAATCCGAGCGAAGCACCACCACCCGTCGGTCACTGCGAGCAGAGGGGAGTGCTGAAGAGATTAGTGAAGAGATTGTTGAAGAGGCCGGTAACGAGATGCCGCGCGAGGATATGACGAGCGACGTGCGAGGCAGATCGGTTGCCGACGTTGAGTCAACGGAGGCCGAGGAGGTTCCCGCAGAGGAGTCGGTCCTCGAGGACCGATCGATCGAGGAGGGAATGTCTGGTGAGGTTAATTCGGAAGAGCGTAATGCAGATGAGCGGGCGGGTTCGGCCCGAAGTGCACCGTCGCGGTTTGGTCCTGCAGCCCGGCGCGCTCTGCAGGATTCTCAGTCCGGTTTGCGTCCACTTCGCGACATGAAGTCGCGTTTGGTTCCTGCGGCTCATGGTGACGAAATTGTTGAGGGGGCCGGGGAGGGTGCAGGCGATGAGGATCGCGTGCTTGCGGAATCCGGTGAAGGGAATCTGCGGCCGGTAAAGAGCTTGCCGAAGTTTCGGCCAGGTCCGTCCGAGCCGATGACGACGGATCGTGAGGCTCGAGCGAGTACCTCTCCGACGTCGAATAAGGCCTCCAGTCCACGGTTGCGCCTGGTTCCGAATCTTTCCGACGAGCGGTAGAGGTCGTTGCCAATCTGAAGTGGCGACCTGAATGGCCAGTCTGAATTGCCCGTCTGAATCGCCAGTGTAGCGCGTCGGCATGACGCGTCGTCATAGCGAACTTGAGTTAGCGGCCGCTGCGCGTGGTGACGGTGCGCAGGTCGTCAAAGAAATGCGGGTAGGTCTTTTCGGTGCACCGCGGGTTCAGGATGGTCACGCCTGGTACGCGCAGGCCGGCCAAGGCGAGGCTCATCGCCATGCGGTGATCGTCGTAGGTTTCGATCACTGCTGCGCGGAGCGGACCGGGGATGATTCGCAGGCCGTCATCGGTCTCATCGACGGTCGCGCCGAGTTTGCGGAGTTCTCGGGCAAGGTCGCCGATACGATCGGTTTCTTTGTGTCGGATGTGTGCGACATCACGGATGGTGGTGGCACCGTCTGCAAAAAGGGCGACGACGGCGAGTGTCTGCACGGTGTCGCTGATCGCATTCATGTTCACGTCAATGCCGCGTAGTTTGCCGCCTCGCACCGTGATGCAATCGGCTGCAGATTGAACTTGGCAGCCCATCTTTTCCAGGCAATCTACGAAGGCCACGTCGCCCTGCAATGAACTGCGTGTGAGTCCCTGGACGGTGACTTCTCCGCCCGCGATTGCGGCGGCGCCCCAGAAGTAGCTGGCGGCCGATGCGTCGGGTTCGATGGCATACTGTCGGCCTCGATATTTTGTTCCGGCCGGAATGCAGAAACGGTCCAGTCCGTCGCGTGGTACCGCAACGCCGAACGATTCCATGACGGCCAGTGTCATTTCAACGTACGGTTGCGAGACCATTTCGCCGTCGATGCAGAGTTCCACATTGTGCTGTGCGTAGGGCGCGGCCATGAGCAGTCCGCTGAGGAACTGACTGGAGATGGAAGCGCGTACATGGGCGGTGCCGCCGTGGAGTCCGTGTGCGTTGACGATCACGGGCGGGCAGCCGTTGTTCGATTCGCTTACGACGTCGGCACCGAGTTGTCGCAGGGCGTCGAGCAGATCGGCGATGGGCCGTTGTCGCATCCGCGGGACGCCGTCGAGTCGATATCGTCCTTGGCCGACGGCGAGCATCGC
>JBJOLO010000140.1:0-3731 GCA_046045565.1 Planctomycetota bacterium
TTTTGTTCGAAGGCCTGTTCCAGCGATTCAGCACAGAACTCGACCTGCCGCGTGGGAACGCGCACTTCTCCGCCGCTTGCCAGGGTGACCTGGTATCGGTCGCCTAACTGCAGAATGCTACCTTCCAGCACCTGGCCGTTTCGCAAGATCAAATATCGCGACGCATCAGCGGGTTCGTTCGCCCTCGCAGAGAGTGTCGATAGCAAAAGCAGCAGGATAAGGGTGCAATAGCGTCGCATAGTGGGGCGAAGGGTAGGAGTCGCGGTCGAAACGGTCAAGAGCAAGGCGGGCCCGGCCGGCGTTTTCGCGATGATTTCACGCGAACGGGGCGTTTCCCCTGGCTAGGACACGGCCGTAGCGGTTGTAGCGATCATACGGTGTCCCTTTCCGGTCTGAGTAGACGTTCGCCAGGGCCTTTGTTTTTCTGCCACTGGTGACCATCGCGCGGCCTATTTATACTGCGAAAGACGGTTCGAAACTGGCGAGGGTTCCACGGGATGCGACGAGAGGTCTTTTTCGAGGGCCGAGTTCAAGGTGTCGGATTTCGCTTTCGAACGCAGGAGATCGCAGAGCGGTTTGCCGTGCGGGGCTATGTCGAAAACCTGGACGATGGTCGCGTGCACCTGATCGTGGAAGGGGAATCCGAAGAGACGCAGCGGTTTTTGGATGCGGTTCAGCAGGCCCTGCGAGCCAACATCCGACACATGCATGTCAACGCGGGGGCACCCACCGGCGAGTTCAACGGGTTTGAAATTCGGCGTTAACTCGGTTCGACGCCTTAAGTCGTAATCGCCTGAAAAACAACTGCAAAAACGTTGGATGCTCGACTGCCCTTTGGACGGCTTCTGCGGTTGGATGTTCGAGAAAACCGTAGTGAGGAAGTTTGGATTGTCGGCTGGCTTTGGCGAAGTTTCCCTTCCCCATCGAACCGGTCGACCGTCCGTCACGTAAACGATTGCAAATTTGTTCCGGGCGCGTTTGACGCTTTGGAATGGTACTAGGCCTAAAGCGACGAGACTGTTTATGCTCCTGGGACAAGCACCGTGGGTCGTGCAATGGTTGACGCCCATTTGGATTCTTAGCATCGGCGTCACTCTGGGGCTCATCGGCCTCGTCGCCCTGGGCGGTATCTTCTGGCTGCTTTCCCGCATTCCTGTCATCGGCGAACTGGGGACCGATCGGAATCGACGAACACGAGCGACCTGGATTGGCACCGCGATTGCCGCGCCGATCTACTTGGCCATTGTCTATCCCATTGTGTCGAAAGCCTGGGGCGTAGCCGACAAGGGGCCGAACGTCCTGATCGGTTGTCTTTTGCTGGCCCCGCTCTGCTACATGATCCCCCGTTCGCTGGTCATGCTCGTCACGCGGCGAAACGTACGCGAGTTTCCGGAGACGCTTCGAGAAGGCGCCCTGTGGCCGATCCTCTGGGTCGCTTTGGGGTTCACGCTGTTTACGGGACTCGGGATCACCGTGGTCCGCAATCCGGGCGAATACTTGAAAGCCCTTCAGCGTTGGACAACGCTGTCCACGATCACCAAGACCTATCGAATTGAGCCTCGGCCAGCCGAAGCGATCGGCGACACCTACCAGGAAATTCAAATCTCGTTTCGTCGCAACGAATTGGCGTCGATGTCATTTCAGAGCACCGAGAACGTCGAGGTTCGTTCGCGTCCCGTCGATGAGGATCTGACGCTGAATTCACGGGTGATCGACATCACCTCCCGTAGTCGCGAGCAATGGACTCCGAATCCGATGGCCCTGCGTCAGATTTTTGCCGCCGAGACCATCGACACGCTTTATGTGCTCAATCGCGGCTCCACAGCGGCCGATTTGTCGGTCTCCGTGGAATTGCGGCCGGCCATTCCCGAGATCGTGATCATTCCGTTTGCGGCCGGCAGTGTGATGGCCGTGTTCCTGCTTTATTTCGTGCAGCGGGCTACGATGCCACGGTTGTCCGCCGTCGCGCTGGCCACGCTGAAGTCGGAACTTGCTCAACCGCTCTTCCTGATCGTGATCATTTTAGGCGTGGTGAGTCTCGTTGCCTTTATCGTGGTGCCGGGGAATACCTTCGGCGAGGACATCAAGATCCTCAAGGACTCCGGACTGACGCTGATCAAGATCCTGGCCATGTTCCAGGCTATCTGGGCGGCCAGTGTTTCGGTGTCGGAAGAAATCGAGGGCCGGACGGCATTGACCGTGCTCTCCAAGCCGATCGATCGTCGCTCGTTTATTCTCGGGAAATTCCTCGGCATCAGTTGGACCGTCGCGTTGGTTTTCATCATCCTCGGCAGCGTATTCCTGCTGACGGTCGCTTACAAACCGATCTACGACGCGCGGGAAGGATCCATCGACGATCCGACCTGGCAGTCGTGCTACTGGGAAATGACGCGCGTGATCCCCGGGTTGGTGTTGTCGTTCATGGAAACCCTGGTGCTCGCGGCCATCAGCGTTGCGATTTCGACACGCCTGCCGATGATGGGCAACTTCACGATTTGCTTCACCATTTACGTGCTCGGCAATCTCGCTCCCATGCTGGTGCAGACCTCGGAGACTCAGTTTCCCATCGTGCGATTCTTCGCCCAGTTGATTGCGACCATCTTTCCCAATCTTGAGAGTTTCAACACGTACGCGGCCATCGCAGGCGGTCGCGATGTGCCCCTCGAGTACCTGGCGGGAGCCGGGTTGTACTGCTTGATCTTCACCTTGATTTCGATGCTGCTCGCCCTGCTGCTGTTCGAGGATCGCGATCTCGCCTGATCCAGGCGTCGACCACCCTTGGTTTGGATCCCTGCTGATTCAGCGCGGCCGATGCGGTAGGGCAGACATGTCGCATCGGAGCAGTGGCTGCGCTGTGCTTCCAGGCGATGGTGGACAGTGCCATTTCTCCGCGATATGCTGACCACGGCGTGGAACGCGATGGAGATTTGAGCATGTCGTTGTGATATCGCGTTTTCTAGGAATTCCTGTTCGCCTTCGTCCGGCGGTGGCCTGGAGGAGTGGCGGTTACTTGGAGGAGCACTGTGATGCGAGTCGTTGCTCGTGGACTGGGAATGAGCGTTGCCCTGGCAGCAGTCGCCATGGGGATCGGTTCGGGATTGCCTCATGCGGTGGCTCAGGAGGCCAAAAAAGCGGCCAAGGTTTCGTTTGTCAAAAAGCAGTTGGACGCTGCGTTTCGCAGCGAAGGCGTCGCGGTTGGGGATTTTAATCACGATGGAAAGTTGGATATCGCTGCCGGGTTTGTATGGTACGAGGCGCCTGAGTGGAAGATGCATCCGATTGTGGAAAAGGTGCCCGAATACAATCCGATGGGATACAGCAATTCGTTTTGCAATTGGGCAGAGGATTTGAACGGAGATGGTTGGACCGATCTGATCGTCGTCGATTTTCCCGGCACTCCCACCTGGTGGTTCGAGAATCCGAAGCAGGCCGGCGTGCCCTGGAAAAAGCATCAAGCGATTCCCGTGACCAACAACGAAAGTCCGCAGTACTTGGATGTGGATGGTGACGGCAAGCGTGAATTGGTAATGGCGTTTGCGCCCAGTACGCCGGAAAGCGATGGTCCGGAACGGCAGATGGGGATCGCGCGGCCGCAAAAGGATCCGACAGCGCCCTGGGTGATTCAAGCCATCTCGGCGAAGGGAGCGCCCGCCTGTCAGAAGTATTCGCACGGCTTGGGAATCGGCGACGTTAACAAGGACGGCCGCAACGATATCGTTTGCCCTGAGGGT
>JBJOLO010000256.1:0-16295 GCA_046045565.1 Planctomycetota bacterium
ATGTGCATGGAGCCACCGATGAATTTGGATATGCCGCGGTCCAGGACGTTGTCACGATTCACGATCTGCATGCGACGCTATTGAGCGCGATGGGCATCGACCATCGTCGCCTCACGGTGCCCCACGACGGGCGCGATGCCAGTCTGACGGACGCCGAGGTGACGGGGGCTGTGATCGCGAAAGACTTGCTCAACGCGGGTGCGTGAGGTGAATCGGTAAGGACCGACTCGTGACGCATTGACGCGAAGCAGCTCGTGACGCATTGACGCGAAGCAGCTCGTGACGCGTTGACGCGAAGCAGGTAGTGAAGCGAAAGAGGCGAAACCGAGTCGACTTTAGCGACTTATCACGAGGTCGCCATGTCGTCCCTAGTCAGAAAGTGGGGGCGGTTTTGCCGGACTTAGTGGCGGAAAAAAATCTTGAACCGAGCCTTCCTGGCAAGCGTAGGATAAGTGGGAAGGGATTGAGACGGAGCCAGTTGCGAGGAGCCGATCACTCGCGCAGCAGGCAAGGTTCAGTCCATCTCGGGTTCTTGAGAAGGGAGGTGGGCGATTTCAGTGGAACTTGGTTGTAAGGGAGCCTTGGGTGCTATGGCGGCTTCGCCATCCGTGGCGGCCTAAGTTTGGCGATGGATGCCAAACGCCGCATCCTGCAATCGGGGAATTACGACTGTCATTCCTGGCCTAAGGCTCGTGGGAACGGTGGACAAAACCGGCTGTTTGGCCGGTTTCTTTTTTTGATACTCACAAAAATGCGAGTGTGGGAACCGACTCGCCTCTGGTTGCGAATCGCTCGTCGCTGGTAGAAAATCCGACCAGCATGGCGATCATCCTTCTTCCCCGGAGTCTCAACGTGGTTCACTCGGAAAGCTCAGAGTTCCATCGGCGCGATGCGATCAAGATTGGCGCTGCTTTGGCGACCGGTTTGACGGTAGTTTCGCAGATGAAGACCTCGACCGTCGCGGCCGAAGATTCATCCCCGTGGATCGACGCGCACTCGCATATCTGGTCGCCTGACACCGAGCGCTATCCGCTCGTGGGTGGACTCACAGCGAAGGATCTGGATCCACCGAGTTTCACCGACGACGAGTTGATGAAGATTGCAGGGCCCGAGGGGGTCGGACGCGTGGTGTTGATCCAGCATTCGATCTATCACCTTTTTGACAACTCGTATCTTGTGGACGCCGTAAAGCGGCACCCGAAAAAATTTCGAGTGGTTGGCATGGTGGACGACCATCAACCTGGCGCGGGCGCGGCAATGAAGAAGCTGCTGCCGCTCGGTGTCACCGGGTTTCGGATCACTCCGTTTATCCGCAAGGAAAACCCTGAGCAGTGGTTGGACACGGCGGGTATGCGTGAGATGTGGAAGACGGGCGGTGAAACGCGGCAAGCCATGTGTTGCTTAATCAATCCGGCTGACTTGCCTCGCGTCGATAAGATGTGCGAAGCGTTTCCCGATACCCCGGTCGTGATTGATCACTTTGCTCGAATTGGCGTGGATGGGCAACTTCGAAAGGCCGACATTGAGAGCCTGGCGAAACTTGCTCGACACAAACACACCGCGGTGAAAATCTCCGCCTATTACGCATTGGGAAAGAAAGAGCCGCTGCACTTGGAGTTGGTGCCGATGATCGAACGGCTGTTCGATGCTTTCGGTCCGCAGCGATTGATGTGGGCCAGCGACAGTCCGTACCAGCTGCAAGGCGTGAACAATTACAAAGCCTCGATCAGTCTGGTTCGCGACCACCTTCCATTCGCGTCAGCCGAGGACAAGAAGTGGCTATTGCGGGGTACGGCTGAGCGAGTTTTCTTTTACACGTAGTCGAAGTACGCTGAATTCATTGGTGCGACAAACAGAATTCAGCGTTGTCACCGACGATGGTATGAACCGGCAAGGTGGTCAGGGCGCACACCACTTGTCTTGCGGCGTGCTGAAGATCTTCGGTTTCTCGCTACCCTGCAGGGCAGCGATTGCCTTTTCGGCCGCTTCCACCTGCGGCGCGGCGCCGTGGAATTCCATTTTGACGTCGTATTCGATCTTTCCGCCGGCCGGGATCTTCGCAAATCGCTGCTGCTCTCCTTCATAGGAACGCGGGTTGGGGAAGTTCGTGCCAGGTTCGAGGCCCGTGACATAGCCGTCCGCGGTCGCGGCAGTGTCCTTCCAGAGTGTGAACCACGGCAACTGCTTCTTGTTGAACACCAGGCTGACGCCACGCGTACCGTGAGCATTCTTCAGCAGCGTTCGTGTCTGACCCTGGGCATCGGCGAGCAATTCAAAGAAGTAAACCTGTTCTTCGTAGCCGGCGACAGGGGCGGGATAACTGTCCCAGTTCGCGATGCCCTCGGCCGCTCTTGCATTGCGGGGTACCAGCGTTTTCACCGGCGCAACCAACCGCGAACCGGCGTCCAGTAACGGTTCGCCGAAATTGATGTGATAGAGCATTTGGGTCTCCGCAGGCACGGCGGAAAAGTTTTCGATTTGATCGTGCACCTTCAAGTTGGCCTCCCCAACCTTGGTCGTGATGGTGGCGGTCATGCGCAGTTTCAGGAAATGGAATCGCGATTCCTCGACCACGCCCGTCACTTTGATCTCGCCGCTGTCGCCGTCCACGGAAACCTCGACATGATGAGCCGGCTTGTTTCCGATGCGTCCGTGCAGCGGATACTTCAGACGCCCGGTCTTCTCGTCGAATTCTGGAGCTCCGTTGCTTTCCAGACCGCAGCGCACAAACAGTTCATCGAAACCGTCGAGCCATCCCAGGCCGCTTGGTTCGCCCAAATCCACCAGTGCCGGATGCACAGGGCCGCGGATCGGGGATTTCCAGCCGATTTCCGAGTCGCCGAGCCATGCTTTCCAGATGCTCATGCCGCGCGTCGGCAGGATGTCGAACTTCAAAAGTCCGTTGTCCACCCGAATCACTTCGACTCCGTCGCTGAGTCCGCCTTGCATGCGATAGCGTGTGACCGAGTAACCGGTTGCACGGCCACCGACGGTCTTGGGCGTGATTTCCTGTTGCTTGACGTATTCGACGGAGGAAACTTTTTGCGAATTCGCGGGCATGTTTGACACTCCATGAGGCTCGTCGGACCGGGGCACGCCAGTGGCCGCCATCGGCACGGTCCAGGCTTCAACAATGTACGACGATTCGCCCCCCTTTGCCACTCGGCTCCCCGCATATTGCCTGCCGCGAAAAAACCGAATAAAACAATCGCTCTCCCGGACATCTTCCGGGAACGGTTTATTGGAGTCACCTCGCAAGCGGAGCAGCCATGATCGCGTCGAACATCGTGAAAAGTGACAATGTTGCCAAGGTTCTTGATCGAGCGCTCGATAAGGGGCAAGGGCTCCTGCGATTGACTCCCACCTGGGTGCCGCGAAGCTTCCTGCATCCGGGACGCCGTATTAAGTTGCATCCCAGCGATCTGTACGCATACGGCGCCAATCGAGGCGGCATTGACGAGCGGTGGTTTGCGAGCACGACCGAGGCTGCGAATGAAGGTCGAGTTTGGCACGAGGGGCTGAGCTTCGCCGTGTTCGAAGGGAAGCAATTCACCTTGCGTGACGCAGTGGCCGAGTCCGGAGAGCGACTGGTCGGAAAAACGATGTTCAAGAAGTACAACCGTTGGCCGGTGTACTCGAAGTTCTTCGACAACATGGGCCCCATCCCGCATCACATGCACCAGGGGTTTGCCCACGCCAAGTTGACCGGTCAGGAAGGAAAGCCGGAGAGCTACTACTTCCCGCCTCAATACAACAATGTTGACAACAACTTTAGCTACACCTTCATGGGGCTTGAGCCCGGCACGACGAAGAAAGATGTGCGTCGTTGCCTGGAGAACTGGAACAAGGGCGATAACGGTATCCTCGACCTGTCACGCGCCTATCGCTTGAAGCGAGGCACCGGTTGGTTGATTCCTCCCGGCGTGCTGCATGCTCCCGGTTCGTTGTGCACCTACGAACCGCAGTGGGGTAGCGATGTGTTCGGTATGTTCCAGTCGATCGTCGAAGGACGTTATGTGCCCTGGTCCTTGCTGGTGAAAGACGTTCCGACCGATAAGCACCAGGATTTGGATTTCATCATCAGCCAGTTGGATTGGGACAAGAACGTCGATACCCATTTCAAGGACAACAACTACATCGAGCCGATCGTGGACAAGAAAGCGAGCGGGGACGGTTACACCGATCGCTGGATTGTTTACGGCACGATCGACAGTGCGCAATTGTTTAGCGCGAAGGAATTGACCCTCGAGCCTGGTGCGAAGTGCGTACTGAAAGATCCGGGCGCAAGCGGTTGGATCACGGTTCAAGGCAAGGGACGCATGGGCAAGATGGCCCTGCAAACTCCGGCGATGATTCGATTCGGAGAACTGACCGAGGACGAAGTGTTCATCAGCTACGAGGCCGCGACGAACGGCGTGGAGATCGAAAACACCGGCAGCGAACCGCTGGTCGGTCTTCGCTACTTCGGCCCGGACGTCCACAAGAAGCTGCCGAACGTCGGTGATCACAAGAAGTAGTCGTAAACCAACCTGCCACTTTTGCCGCGCGAAGGTTGTCGATTTGGCCTCGCGCTTGACCATTCAGGAAAGGAACGAATCCGATGACGACCGGTGCACGAAACAATTTCCCCAAATTGCACAACGCGGCGTGGCCGGGAGTTGTCGGCAAAGGTTCACCCGATGCCGAACCGTTTATCGAGCTTGACGCCATGCTCGATATGACGGCCGCTGCGAATGTCGATGGCGTGAAGTTCGACGGCGTCGATTTGTTCCTTTTTGCTCCCCATGTCGATATCGATTCAAGTGATGACGACTTGAAGCGGCTTGCCGAAAAGGTTCACAAGCGGAACCTCGTGATCGGTTCGGTGGTGGCTCCCGTGTGGCCGCCCACCGGCGGCGGTTCGGCGATGGGAAGTGCGGCAGAGCGTAAGCAATTTGTCGAGCAGGTACGAAAAGGTTGCCGGATCGCCCAAACGCTTCGGAAGCTCGGCATCCGTCCGCATGGCGTGGTGCGAATCGACTCCGCCTGCGGCCCGAGCGACTGGCTTAAGGATCCGGAGAACAATCAGAAGGCGGTTGCCTCGACGTTCCGGGAAGCGTGTGATGTGGCGGCGGACTTCGGTGAACGACTCGCCGCTGAGGGAGAGATCTGCTGGAGTGGCATGCACAGCTGGCGCCGCATGGTGCAGTTGTTGGAACTCACCGATCGCCCGGGCATACTTGGCTTCCAAGCCGATATGGCCCACACGCTCCTCTACACGTTGGGTTACAACGCGCCCGAGGATCGAATTCTTCCGGAGAATTACGATTGGTCGAACCCGAATACGCTTAATGACGCGTTGAAAACACTGACTGCGGCACTACGACCTTGGACGATCGACTTCCACGTCGCCCAAAACGACGCGACAGTCAAAGGTTCGGGCTCGCACGATAAGACGGGTCGGCATTGCCTCGCCACCGACCCCAACGGCAAGCTCGATATTGCTCGACACGCCGGCTACTGGTTGCGCGATCACTATGGCAATGTGACTCGACGCATCCGCCATATCTGTTGGGACGGCTGCATGTTCCCCAACGACGTCATGACCAAACCGCAGACATGGAACGACATTCTGCGTGCGATGATTGCGGTCCGCGACGCGCACGGCTGGTACGAGTAGCGGAATCGAGTCGCCGGGAAGCGTAGCGAACGCTCGCCCTAGGAAAACTCATCACGACGATTCGGAGGCGAGTTGCCCGCAACCCGCCTGGACATCGATGCCCCGTCGTTGTCGTACGGTGCTTGGTACGCCCTGTTGTCGAAGCACGTGTTGGAAGTTTCGTGCTTTGGCTGTCGAGCTTGTCGAGCCGTCATACCCTGGCGTGGGATTCAGCGGAATCAAGTTCACGTGTGACGGGATATCGCGCAATCGTTGAGCCAACCGAAGGGCATCGTCCTCACTGTCGTTTTCGCCGTCGATCAGGGTCCATTCGAAAAAGATGCGATTTCCCAGTCGGTCGGTGTATTGCCGACAGGCGCGCAGCAATTCATCGAGTGGCCACGTGCGAGTGGAAGGCACCAGCCGCTCGCGTTGTTCCTGCGTTGCACCATGCAGCGAAACGGCAAGCGAATAGGGGCGTCGCTCGTCAGCAAGCCGGACAATGGCCGGAATCACACCAACCGTGCTAATGGTTAATCGCTTGGGACTGATCGCCAGTCCCGCGGGATCGCTGAGGATATCGAGTGCGGTAAGCGATGCGTCATAGTTGAGAAGCGGTTCCCCCATCCCCATGAGCACGACATTGCGCAGTCGCTCTCGCCGACGGCCGGGCACTTGCCGAGTTTGCTGAGGCTGCGATTCGTGTGAAGGAATCAGCATTCGATCGGCGTGGATCGCTTGCGAGACGATCTCGCCGGGACGCAGATTGCGATTTAATCCCATCTTCCCTGTCGCGCAGAAGACACAATTCAACGGGCAGCCCGATTGAACGCTGAGGCACGCGGTGGCTCGGCCATGGTAACGCATTAAAACCGTCTCGATCGGCGCGCCGTCGGCAAGGTGAAACAGAAACTTCACCGCCATCTGATCATGTGCAATCACTTGCGATTGAAGATGCAGTGAAAACGGAGCGGCGATCGCCGACAGTCGCTCGCGAAGGGGAGCCGGCAAACTCTCATCGCCATCTACGCAGTCCGCGAATGCGTGGTGGCCTTGATAAAGCCAATGCCAGACTCGATGGGCATGTCGAGCAGCGTAGCCCCAAGCTCCAAGCTGCAGCTCGAGCTCCGGGCGAGTGAGATCGGCGAGTTGGAATGGGGAGTGCATCACGTCGTCATCAGAAACGACGAGATTGTCGCTGTCAATCTTGCGAGGAAACGGTTGAAACCTGGCGATGCGTGGGATATGTTCGACACCCGCCATTCAGAGAAGTTGCGTTAGGTCGAGTGTGGGAGCGGGTAACGTTGTCGGAAGCGGAAATTACGATCAACACAAGCGAGGATGGACGTGGCTTTCGTCTGGAGACAGCCGTCTGGTTGCCTCAACCTCGCGAGCGGCTATTCGAGTTTTTTGGCGACGCGTTTCAGTTGCAGTCGATTACACCGCCGTGGTTGCATTTCGAGGTGCTGACACCTGCGCCGATTCAAATGGCTGCGGGAACTCTCATCGATTATCGACTCCGTTTGCGGATCGTGCCACTACGTTGGCGAACCTTAATTAGCGAATGGAACCCGCCCCACAGTTTTGTGGATGAGCAATTGAAGGGACCGTATCGCTGGTGGCGGCATCGGCATGAGTTTGTGCCGGAAAGCGAGGGCACGACCATGAGGGACATCGTCGACTATGGCGTTCCTGGCGGACGGATAATTCATGCGATGCTCGTTCGGAACGACCTTGCAGCAATTTTTGCCTACCGTCGCCAGCGAATGATCGAGCTGTTCGGACCGCAAAATGAGTTGCACACAGGCCGCTGAGGTTGGGTGACCTTCAGAGAGTCGTTGGAAGAAAAAACGCGGCCGATCGATATGGCCGTCGAATGTTTTGAGAGGAGAACCAAATGAATCAACCGCCCGCAAAGTCACTTTATGAGCGTCTAGGTGGATACGACGCGATTGTCGCCGTGGTGCAGAATCTTCTGCCTCGGCTGATGCAAGATGAGCAGCTCGGCAGGTTCTGGCAGCATCGAGGCACGGACGGGATTCGACGTGAACAGCAATTGCTGATCGACTTTCTGGCGGCGAGTGCTGGCGGTCCGATGTACTACACGGGGCGCAGTATGACGCTCTCTCATCAAGGAATGAGGATCTCTGAATCCGATTGGAAACGATTCATCGAGCATCTGAGACTGACGCTGGCCCACTTCAGCTTGGCTGCAGCGGAGACACAAGATGTGCTTGGATTCATCGAGAGTACGAAATCAGAAATCGTAGAAGTCACATGATGACACCGAGTAAGTTTGCCGCGTATGGGGTCGCGTTATTCGCTGCGTTGTCTACCGTTGCGGGGGCTGCGGATTTCAACGACAAGCAGGCAGATCGGGAGATGCTGCCCCAGGTGCCGGCTGCGTTTCAGGTTTCCCTTTTCGCACGGGAGCCGTTGGTGCGTCAGCCGTGTTCGATGGCATTCGATGCGAAGGGCCGACTTTATGTGGGGATGGGACCGCAGTATCGTAACCCGACCCCGGAGACTCCCGGCGATAGTGTCGTAATTGTGTCCGACACGGATGGCGATGGACGGGCAGATCAGACGAAAGTATTCGCCACCGGGTTCAATGCGGTGCAAGGTCTGGCTTGGCACGGTCGAGATTTGTGGGTGGCCAATGCACCGGACCTCACCATCGTACGCGACGTAGATGGCGACGATGAAGCGGATGAGTATGTGCGGGTGTATACCGACCTGGGCAATCTTGAACATGGATTGCACGGTTTGACATGGGCACCCGACGGCAGGCTCTACATGAGCAAAGGGAATTCAAAAGGATTGACCCAACCCGGCCGCGTTGCCCCCAAACCGTTTCGCGATTTATGGGGTGTAAGTGCCCCGCCGGGCACGCCGGATTTCCCGGAACCGCAGCGATTTGGAAAACGAGATTACCAGCACGCCTATCACGATCCCGCGGACGACTGGGGAATGGACGGCGGCATCTTGCGGTGCGATGACGGCGGCGAAAACCTCGAGATTGTTTCGCGCGGATTTCGCAATCCGTGGGACGTGGCTTGTGACGACGGCTTCAATTGGGTCGGTACGGACAACGATCAGACGTCGGGTGACCGGGTTTTCATGTCGTTTGACGGCGCGCATTTCGGTTGGAACCATCCGTGGAGTTCTCACTGGTCGACAGCCTTCCATGCGCCTACGGCACCGGTCAGTGGTCCGCTTTTCGAAGGTTCAGGAACCGGGATTGTATTCGGCGATTCGCCGCAATTTCCGTCCGATTATCGAGGCGTATTCTTTGTCAACGATTGGTTGCGAAAGACGACCTTTATTTGGCGACCGCAGTGGGACGGAGCGTTGATGCGCCCGCGCGGCGGCGATTGGGAGCCCTTTCTTGTTGGCGGTAACTCGCTGTTCCGGCCGACGGATATCGAGGTGGGGCCCGACGGCGCACTTTGGGTGCTGGGATGGAGCAGCGGTTATGGGGCCGAATGGAAGGACGGGCAACTCACCAACGAAGGCCGTATTTTTCGCATCACTTGGAAAGACGCACCGCCGATCATGGGCACCGCAATCGACGACGGTGTGGCCCTTCGCAACTGCGACATCGCCGGACTGGTCAACGAATTTGCGAACCCGCTTCCTGTCCGGCGAATCGATGCTCAAGACGAGCTGGTACGGCGCGGGTCGGCGGTAAAAGAGCCACTCATCGCAGCCTTGTCGATGGGGCCCATGTCACCGCTGCAGGAGACCTGGACCGCTTGGGCGCTGGGTCGAATCACGCCGCGGGATACGGTCATCGATGGGTATTTTGCGAATGTGGCGATGGATAAAACACCTGCCTCGCTCAACCTGAAGATTCAGGCGGTGCGGATTCTGGGCGACCGCACCCAACGCGGCGCAAACTTTGCGAGTTTGGATGATGTGTTACGTGCGGCCTTTCGCCACGATCAGCCTCGCATTCGAATGGCGGCGATTCAGGCTGCGTTGCGAGGACGTCGCGAAACACTGCTGAGCGAACTGGGCGATGTGTTGGAAGGTGAGTCTGATCCCGCCGTCTATTACGCGGGCTGGCAGACGATGCGGCACTTGGGGAAAGCAGCCGATCTCCGGGCGATGCTCGATGATCCGCGCAGCCGAGTACGCCGGGCCGCCTTGCTCGCTCTCTTAGAAACCCATTCGCTCTCACGGCAGGAAGTTGATGCACTGCTCCGCAAAGAAACGGCAAGTGGCGTCCGGGAGATCGCCGAACTTTGGTTGAAAAAAGCGGGGGCAGGCACACCGCAACGCGAGCTCCGAGGCAGGCCGATCGATGGGCCGTCTGATGCGCCGAGTTCGCCGCCATCGGTTGGAGTCGCCGTAGTGGCTCGCGTCACGACAAAAGGTCGTACATCCTATCGAGTTCAATCGGCCGGGTTGCGGCCCGGTGCTGCAATTTATGTCGATCGAGCCTACCGTCTGCAGTCCGTACCGAATGAATTGGTTGGAGCAGACCTGATTCAGACAGCCAACAATGACGATGGATCGCGAGGCGACGATTGGTTGTCGATGGACGCTCACATGCCGATTCGTGTGTTCGTGGGAAACGATGACCGTCAAATTCCACCGAAATGGCTGCAAGATCGTTTTGAACGCACCGAGCATGTCATCGTAAGCGACGAGGGAGCGAAGTTTCGACTCTTTTGCAAGGACTTTCCTGCCGGTTCGATCGTGTTGGGGGGCAACACCGATGATGGCAAGGCTGGCGGGAAAGGAAACTACCTCGTGGCCGTGCAGTTATCTCCGCTCGGTCCGCAGCCGCAACCCACAACGCTCGATCAGTCCCTCGCACAAATCGACAGCGCGGATCCGATTCGCGGCGAACTGCTTTTTCGCCACGCGGGAGGGGCGGGATGTTTCAAGTGTCACAGTCTCGATGCGACGCGAAATGCGTTCGGTCCCAACCTTAGCGGCATCGGTCTGCGAACAAACCACCGCCATATCGCGCAATCGATCCTCGATCCCAGTGCCGTTATTACCGAGGGCTTCACCATGCAAACGATCTCTACTGAGGATGGTAAGACTTTCTCCGGCGTGCTGCTCGAGGAGAGTGGTCTGTCTGTGTCGCTGGGGATGAGCACCGGCGAGCGAGTCGACATTCCCAAGTCGCAGATTGACGAGCGGCGTTCGAGTCGCATTTCAGCAATGCCGTCGATGGCGGAGGCACTTTCACCTCAGCAGGTTGCCGATCTGATCGTATTTCTCGCCAATCAAAAAACCGAGAAATCGAAGCCTCGCTAATATTCACCGTGTACCAAGGATTGGAGCCCGATCATGGACCATTTTTGGGGTAGGCAGCAGGAAGATGGTGAGAGGGCCGTCGCAAACAATCGGAGCGAACAGAAAGTACGAATCGCTCTCGTGACGGTGATGGCACTGGTATCGCAGGCGGTGTGTTGGCAAGCCGTGCATGCTGATCAACCGGTGCGTCCAAACATTATTTTCATCTTGGCGGATGATCTTGGGTACGGAGACGTACGTTGCTTCAATCCGCAGGGACAGATCGAAACGCCTCACGTGGATAGGATAGCGCGTGAGGGCATGCGTTTTGTCGACGCGCACTCGGGATCCTCGGTGTGCAGTCCTACTCGCTATGGCATCATGACGGGCCGATACAGTTGGCGCGGTAAACTGAAAGCGGGGGTGCTGGGCGGACTGAGCCCGCGTTTGATTGAACCGGGGCGATCGACCGTTGCTTCCATGCTGCAGTCGCATGGCTATCGTACAGCGTGCATCGGCAAGTGGCACCTCGGTATGGATTGGGAGATTCTGCCCGGGAAAAAGATCTCGGAATTGTCGATTGAGACGCCGGGTCAGGTGGCGAACGTGGACTATGCCAAGCCGATTCGCAATGGACCGAACACGGTTGGTTTCGACTACTATTTCGGGATCAGTGCGTCGCTAGACATGGTGCCGTACACGTTCATCGAGAACGACCACGTGGTGGAAGTTCCGTCGCGAACGACCGAGTACCCGATGGTGATGGGTGGCAAGGCGGGCAAAACGCGTACGGGTCCCGCAGCTGCCGGATTCGATGCAGCCAATGTGTTGCCGACGCTGACGGAGAAAGCAGTGGGCTTCATTCAGAAACAGGCTGCCGATGCCCGCGAGGGCCGTCCCTTTTTTCTTTATGTGCCGTTGGCGTCGCCCCACACTCCGGTGTTGCCAGTAGAGCCGTGGCAAGGTCGCAGCGGCCTGAACGCCTACGCAGACTTCGTGATGGCAACTGATGCAGCCGTGGGAGCGATCCTGGCTGCCCTGGATGCGCATCAGTTGACGGACAACACGCTGGTGATTTTCACCAGCGATAACGGCTGCTCGCCCTTGGCCGATTTCGAAACACTGCGGGCGAAGCGGCATGACTCGAGTGCCGGATTCCGCGGCGCGAAAGCCGATATCTATGAGGGCGGCCACCGCGTTCCTTTCGTGGCAAGATGGCCAGGGAAAGTGCAAGCCGGGTCGACTTCGGAGCAACTGGTTTTTCTGGGGGACTTCTATGCGACTTGTGCTGAAGTGATTGGTCATGTCCCACCACGCGACGCAGCGGAGGATAGTTTCAGTTTCCTGCCGGCAATGACCGGGCAGTCCACCGCGGCTTCGCGCCAGTCGATCGTGCATCATTCAAGCAACGGATCGTTTGCGATTCGGGAGGGAAGTTGGAAGCTGTGTCTGTGTCCCGATTCGGGTGGTTGGAGCGATCCGAAGCCGGGCCGAGTGCCTGCGAACGCGCCGCAAGTGCAACTGTTTGAACTTGCCACCGATCGAGCGGAAAAAACGAATCTTGCCGCCACGCATGCGCAAAAGGTATCCGAGCTCCGCGAACGGCTGGAGGCTATCCAAAAAGCGGGCCGCAGTGCGCCGTAAGTAAAGCCCATCCGGCTTGCCGGATCTTTTCCGCCAGCCGTTAAGCCGGTTTCGCCGCTGGCGTGGAACCCGCCTCGATGATCTCGAGTTCCGGCAGATTGATCTTCACTCCCTCGCGGCTGAATACCACGGGAATGATTTCCTTCGAGACCGCGGCGTCATAGGTGAGGCCGAAATACTTGTGCGCCGGCGTCGAGAGCTTGAGGACCCATCGAAACAAATCGATCCTCAATCGATGCAGCAGCGGTAGGTCCTGCCGCACGATGATCTCTTCTTCGCCGACTTCGATGATCCAGCGTTCCGCCGCAATTTCCAATTGTCCTCGCCTACGCAGTTCCCGCAACGCTTTGCGAACGTCCGGCTGCTCCATGTAGCCATAGGTCACGATCACCGAATCGATATCATTGCCCAGATTGATGACCTCGTAGCGCTTCGATTCATCGGCCTCGGCGATCGAAATCTGATTCACGTATAGCAGCGTGACATGCGAGGGCAGTACGCCGTATTTCTTCAGAAAGATTCGCAAGCTGACAGGCACGTAATCATCGAGGGTGCGGATGGGGCGCGAGCAGAGGAATGTTGCCGCGCGATCGCTCTCCACTAAATGACGGCGTCCTTGGACCAAAGCTCTGGCGAAAGGAAGGTTCTGCTCGATTGTCAGTTGTACTTCGTCGAGCATGTCGCGCAGCGCAACCAACCATTCAATTTTCTTGCCGTCTCGGACGCCAAACGCGTAGAACGCTTGTGCGAGCTGCACTCGGCCCCACTGCCAGATGATCATGATTGTGACGAGCACGGCCGCGACCAGCACAGGAAAATACCCGCCTTTGGTGAACTTCAACAAGTTGCTGGCGAAAAACAGGATGTCGACAAGGAAAATAGGAACGGTCAGAGATAGAACACGCCAAATCGACCAGCCCCAAACATGTCGAGCAACACATCCGAATGCGATGGTGGTGATGCCCATCGTTCCCGTGACCGCGATTCCGTATGCAGCTGCAAGATTGCCCGAGTTCTTGAAGATCAGCGTGACGGTGACGCAACCGAGGAACATCGCCCAATTCACAGCCGGAATGTAAACCTGCCCTTCGGTTTCCCGGCTGGTATATCGCACCGCGTGGCGCGGCGCGAACCCCAGGCTGATCGCCTGTTTCACGATCGAGAACATGCCCGTGATCAGGGCCTGCGAGGCGATGAATGCGGCGACCGCGGAGACGACCAGATCGGAATACAAGAGCAAGTTGTCGATCGACTCATTTCCGGTGCGTGGCGTCAGCGCATAGTAGGTGTTGGCGCGTTCAGGCACTCCGTTTTCCAATACGTAGCTAACCTGACCGGCGTAGTTGGTCAGCAGGCAAGGCATAGCGAGATAGAACCACGCAAACATGACTGGCCTGCGTCCCGAATCTTGCGGCGCGATGCTGTAGCCTTCCGCGACATCCTGCTCACCTTTTCGCGAGAAGTGACCGATGTCGGCATACTTGGCCTCGCCACCTGTGATTGCGAGGACCACCACGCCCATGATCACAAACGCGCCGGTGCCCGGGAACGTCCATAAAAACTTCACGGCGTATGCCGGATTCACCGCGTAGAGGACTTCGGGGTGTTTGAAAACCCAAGGGATTCCCTTGATGGCGATCCACGGGAACCAAACCAGCAGCATGAACCAGCCGAATACGCCGCCGATCCGACTGGTGCCTCGCCATTGCGGCTTAAACAGCACAAAGAGACTGACCAGCGTGGCGATGACGGCACCGGTTTCACCCAGTGGTTCGTAGGCGCCGAGCATACTGATCGGCGGCGTGATGATTCCGTCGGCCGCAAGCAGACCGGCAGCGGTTACGACGAGGTAGCCGATCGAAGTAAATCCAAGGATTTTGGAGGCCCTCGCTTTGAGGATTCCCCAAAGCGCAAACGTGCCGCCTTCACCGCGATTGTCGGCTCGCATGATCAGCACGTCATATTTGACACTCAAATACACCAGTGCCCAGAAAATCAGGCTTAATCCGCCGAGTGCGTCCTCCAAACTGATGGAAGCGGTGCCCGTGCTGATCGCATCTAACAAGCTCTCTTCTGATTGGTCCGGATTGCGGAGTCGGACGGTGTCGCGCGTGACCTCCATGATCGTGTAGAGCACCGAAGTCCCGATATCTCCATAGACGGTGCCCAGAGCCTCACGCATGCGGGTAAACATCTTGCCGCCATGCGAATGCGAAGAAGTAGGATGGTCAGGCGATGAATTGGTTTGAGTCATAGGTGTGATAAGGCCTTGGGGAGCGCACGGCCGTTCGTGTCTAGAATCGGCCCACGATGCAGTTGAATCGCGCGAAGAGTGTCACGCTAATGAAAGACCGGCAACCTGGTCATACAGAATTGGGCGAAGCGCGTTGCGCTTACGTCTCCTCAGTAAATCGTGTTTTGTCCTTGACCGACCCAAGCAGACGGAAGGGGGCGAGCAACGTTTCGCGGATTGGCGTGCCAGTACCATTCGCTTCGATAAGCAACATGGTAACGTCGTCATCGCAAAGGTTGTTCGGGTTCAATGCCTTGATCGCATGCTGCAGGGAATCAAGCAAACGATTCGGCACCGAGGCATCCAACGAACTCACGAGTGATAGGAGCCCTTGAGTTCCAAGTTGCACTCCGTCGGCACCCACGGACTCCGACAGCGCGTCGCTGTAGCAGAGCAGCATGTCGCCCTTTTCGAAAATGGTTTGCACATCCAAGTAGTTCGCGCGATCGTCGATGCCTAATGGAATGCCTTCGACGGACTGTCGTTGAGGTGTCGGACCATCGATCACCGACCACTTTCCCGTCGATGCCTGATACAGCAGCGGCAAGGTGTGACCGGCATTGCAGATCGCTAAACGTCGCGTTGGCTGAAAAAAGCTGACGACCACTGCGGTGGCAAACACGCCCAGTTGAGATAACTCGGCGAACTGCCGATTCATCGCTCGCACTAACCGCGTTTGCTGAATGACGTTGACATTCTGACGCATCAGGTCGCGCAATCCCAGGGCCAACTTCGACACCGTCTGACCATGTCCGCTGACATCGGCTAGAAGCATTCGGGTAATGCGTCCGGAGGCGCATGACGAGATGTAGTGCACATCGCCTCCCGATTCCGATGAAGCGATCGGTTGGCTGTATAGCCAAATGCGGAGCCCCGGAGTCTCCAGGTTTTGCCGGGTGGCGTGGTTGCCGCCCCAAACTTCCATGCACTGCATGCGCTCGGGCGCATCGGGAAGAGGAGTGTCCGGATGGATGGACATGACAAATTCCTGCATAGGTTTTCGGCATGCTGCGCTTCCTGCGAATCGCCCATAACCGATTGAACTAGTCTGACCACCGGTTCCGCCGGTGAACAGGGGGCAGGCGTTAAGTCGCTTCCCGACAGGCATTTGGCTACGATAGGGGACTCGATGCAAATGCTTGCTGCGACGGAGTCTGCGGCGAGTCTTGACCATACAAGGCAGGTGACAGCGTATGAGTGATGCGACGGAAAAGCGATCCGACGATGCGGGACCGCCGCCGTACGCACTGCCGCTTAATGTCAGACTCCTTGCTTTGGCCAGTCTGCTCAATGACATCGCGAGCGAGATGGTCTACCCGCTGCTCCCGAAATTTCTGCTCGGCACGCTCGGCGGCAATCGTTTCTGGTTGGGAGCGATCGAAGGGTTGGCGGATTCGCTTGCCAGTTTGTTGAAGATTCAATTTGGTGCGTGGTCGGATCGCGCCAGAAATCGCAAGCCATTTGTCG
>JBJOLO010000323.1:0-16001 GCA_046045565.1 Planctomycetota bacterium
GGCAAATTCCCAGTTGCCGCAGAGCACGAACGCCACCCACGCCAAGCAACAACTCCTGACGAATTCGCGTCCGCTCGTCGCCGCCGTAAAGCCGGCTCGTCAACTCGCGATCCTCGGGCAGATTCCCGTCGACATCGGAGTCCAACAAGTACAACGTCACGCGACCCACAAGCATTTTCCAGACCTTGGCGAGCAAACGGCCAGACCGCGTTGCGATCTCGACCATCACCGGCTCACCCGACGGAGATACCGCCGGCTCCATCGGCAACACGTCGGCCTTCGTGTCGAGGTATTCCTCGTGCTGGAAACCGTTATTGTCCAGATGCTGGCGGAAGTACCCCTGATCATAGAACAGACCGATGCCAATCAACGGCACGCCAAGTCCGCTGGCACTCTTCACATGATCACCCGCCAGCACGCCCAAACCGCCGGAATAAATCGGCATCGATTCGTGAATGCCGAACTCCGCTGAAAAATACGCAACCGGCTTGCCGCCAAGCACCCCGGCATGCGTCGCCGCCCAGGTCTGCTTGAACGCCATGTATTCTTTTAGCCGACGATAGGCATAGTTGATGCGGCTATACAAAACCATCTCCGCCGCCCGCATCGCCAATCGATCCGGCGTAAACTCCTTCAACAGGGCAATCGGATTGTGGTCCAACTGCCGCCATCGAATCGGGTCGATGTCGCGGAATAGACTGATCACTTCCGGTTGCCAACTCCACCAGAGATTCCGCGCCAACGCCGTGCACTTGTCGTACAAGGCCTGCGGAGTCATTTCACTGATCGGGGTGATGGTTTCGTTCGTGCGAACCAGGTCCGTTTCGGTTTCAACTTGCGCCATTACGCATCCCTTCAAATCATGACACAAAGCACCCGCTCGGCTGCGTCATGATGATCATATGCTCGTCGATTGCTCGTCGATAGTCCGATGCACGATGAGGTCTTTGCCCGTTCACGGTCTCTCACAATGCGTTTCCTAGCCTAAGGGCGACAAGTCTGTCAAGCTGAATGTGACGAAGCGGTACCACTTGCGTTTTGCGGGAGGAATCCTGCCCTTCCGTGACTCACAAGGACGCCAAATACGACGCTCACCATGCGCCTTTTGAGCCCCTGCCTCCTTCGCGACCCCCTCGCAAGCAATGCTTCGAACCGGTTCTGCCTTCATTGCCAAGCCTGCCGCAACCATCAAGCAACGCAACGCCCTTTTGCTCCTCCGAGTCCATTCGCGGTCAAAACGGCGAGACGGGGCTGGATAGGGGAACCCGAGACACCATGGAATCGGGGAGCGAACTGTAATCGGGTAAAACGCTGGCATCGGTTAAACTGGATGTCGTGATCGCAGTCCAAGGAGATCACAAGGAGCTCACAAGGAGCTCAGATGGACCGATGCGGAATGGTGCGGTTCGGCCACGCATACGCCTTGGGGAAACATTCCCTCGCATCGCAAGGAACACATCGCAAGGACCGCCCCTACCGTCAACCGATCACCGTGCCATCGATCACAATCCCACTGAGCCTACGTGCCGCTTCGCCCCTGCTATCACCGAATTTCTTCCGATGACCCGACTCGAACGAATCACCTCGCCCGACACGCCTGCCCTGCATGCACTCTGCGATGCGCTCCGGAGGGAATCTGACCGGGCCGATGAGTCCGCATGGCCGGAGGCAAGACTAAGCCTCATGGCCGAAGCGGGGGTCTTTGAATGGTTTCTTTCTCAGCCTTGGGGCGGTCAAGGCTGGCAGGAGCCGGCAATCACGCAGGGGATGATCGCCTTGGGGGCGAGTTGTCTGACAACCACGTTCGTGTTGACGCAGCGCAACGCGGCCTGCGTCCGATTGGCAGCCAGCACCAACGGTCGATTCCGCCGCGATTTCGCCTCAGGCTTGTGCGATGGAGGCATTTTCCCCACGGTTGCGATTTCCCACCTCACGACCAGTCGCCAGCATGTCGCGAAACCTGCCATGCAGGCCACCGCGTCGGCCCACGGCTTTCGACTCGATGGATACAGTGCCTGGGTCACGGGCGCCATCCACGCCGATCTGATCGTGGTCGGCGCGGTCACCGACGACGATCGACAGATTCTGGTCGCCTTGAATCCACGAAGCCCCGGGATTGTTATTCCGCCCGCCGAGCGACTGCTCGCCTTATCCGGCAGTCAAACGGGGCGATTGGAATGTCACGGGGTTGAGGTATCGGAACCGGACATCGTTGCCGGGCCGATGCCCGAGATCATGAAGCACTTTGGAGGTGGAGCTGGCGGCCTGCAAACGTCGGCACTGGCTGTCGGCTTGGCGGACGCCGGGATTGCATACCTCGAGCACGAGGCGGAGCGGCGTGAACCGCTGCGCGAGGTCGCCCTGGCCCTGCGTCACAACTGGCGATCCTTGCGAGACGATTTGCTACGAACGGCCGGCGGTGCGCCGCAGTGCTCACGCGAGGACCTCCGCGGCCGCGCGAACAGCTTGGCACTTCGCGCGACACAAGCTGCCCTGGTCGCCGCCAAAGGTGCCGGGTTCGTCGCCGCCCATCCCGTCGGACGATGGTGCCGCGAGGCCCTGTTCTTTCTTGTTTGGAGTTGCCCCCAGGCAGTCCTGGCCGCTAACCTCTGTGAATTCGCCATGCTCGAATCCACAGCATGGCCCTCCGAGCCATCCTCGTAAACGAAACGAACCTCGCGCGAGGCAGGCAAGCAGCTAAGGAAGCAAGCAAGTACAAAGAGACTCGCAAGTAAAACTCGGCAGCAAGGCAAATCCGCCATTCCCCCCATACGACACCGGCATGCCAAACCAGCATGCAAAATAAATCGCCAATCGTCACAGAAGTCGCAGGAGCACCTGTTTCATGTCGGATCCGGTTAAAGTCACTTGGCACAAGCACTCGGTGGGCCGCGATGAACGCGAATCGGCGCAACAGCACCAAGGGTGCCTCGTTTGGTTCACGGGACTGAGCGGATGCGGCAAGAGCACGATTGCCAACCTCGTGGATCACCTGCTGTTCGCGCGGGGCTTGCGCAGCTTCGTGCTCGACGGCGACAACCTACGACATGGACTGAACGCCAGTGCGGCCATCCTCGCAGAGCGGCATAGCGAACCGTTCGCGAAGCGGTTCGGTCTCGGATTCTCAGCCGAAGATCGCGAAGAGAACATTCGCCGGATCGGCGCTGTTGCCGAACTCTTCGTATCCGCCGGAGTCATCACACTGGCTGCATTCGTCAGTCCTTACCGACGAGACCGCGATGCGGTGCGGCAACACCTGGAACGCTGGGGACGCGCCGGCGATTTCATCGAAGTGCACGTCGATGCACCGCTGGAAGTTTGCGAAGCACGGGATCCTAAGGGACTTTATCGCCAAGCGCGCGCCGGTGCGATTCGCGGCTTTACCGGCATCGACGATCCCTACGAGCCGCCACTGAAACCCGAATTGGTGCTGCGCTCAGCCGAACATCCTCCGGAAGGGCTCGCCCTCGCGGTGCTCGAATACTTGGAACAGCAACACCGCATTCCCAAGATCGCACCCTCAAGCACCCCGCAAACCGATGATCGGCGTCCCTAAGCCACGCCAGTCGTGCCGGACATGCCGGCCGCGGATCAGCCGGCAAGGAACTCGGTCGTCAGCCTCGTAAAGTCCTCGGGACGCTCCAACGGCAGCATATGTCCGCATTGCGGCAGGACTTCCAATCGGGCGCCGCGAATATGCTGCTGAAAATAATGAGCGATGGGAAGCGGGAATAGTCGATCGAGTTCCCCCCAAAGCACCAGCGTGGGACAGGTGATCCGATGCAGGTGCCCCGGCAGCCTTGGATTATGCAGCAGCGGATTCCAAGCCACGCGCGCGGTCGCTTCGCGAGCCCGGATCCAAAACAGCATTCGTTCGTCCTGCTGCGATGTCGGGAAAAAGCGGCGCGCCAATTCGCTGTCCGGTTGCGCAAACAGGGTCTCGCGAAGGAAATCCAGATCGTCGTCGAACAGATCGGCAATCTTCGCCTCCGGTACGCGGACTCCCGCCGACGCAACGAGCACCATCTTCTGCACCAGTTGCGGACGCAGGATGGCCAATTCAGCGGCAATCCACCCGCCCAGGGAAAAGCCTACGAGCGAGACCCCCTCTGGTGCTAACTTCTCGATGAGGTCCACGTAATGCCACGCCAGATCGGTGATGTCCTGGATCGACTCCAGTCCTCCCGAAAAGGCAAAGCCCGGGTGCATCGGAAACAACACGCGATGCTGCTCGGCAAGCTTCGCGTGAAAAGCACTCCATTCACTTTCTCCGGCGGCACTGTGCAAGTAGAGCACGGGAGCGCCCTTCCCGCCTTGCATCAGGCCACCCTGCATCAACTGAATTTTGCGACCGGCAATCTCCACGACCGAGGAATCGGGCTTCATGCCGGCACCTCCGACCAGATTCCACGCAGGCTCGGCATCACCGACTCCGCGAACATCGTCATGCTGCGGCAAGTCATGTCGTGCGGCAGCGTCCCCATCTGGAACAGGCCCAGCAGGTTGCCCACACCCAGATCGGTAATCCGCTCCTGCAACTGATCACGCACCGTTTCCGGACTACCCACCACGACATAGCCGCCCGCTTCCAACTCCTTGCGCGTTTTGGCGGCACTCATAAACTTGTCGAGTGCTTTGCCAATTGCGGCGATCGAACGAGCACTGGTGTAGCCCGGTGGTAGAACCACGAGGCCCTTCAACAAATTGTCGATGAAGTATCGCAGGTGAGGCAGGTATTCGTCCCAGGCCTTGTCGTCCGTCTCGCTGACATAGATCGGCAATAACCATCCCAACTGGTACGGCGAGGCCTCGTAGCCATGCTTCTGACAGGCCTCACGGAACATCGAAAAATTCCGCTTGAAGAAATCCAGATGGAAGTACGGAATGCCCATGTAGCTGAAACGGCGCTCCGCCACAAAATCGATCGTCTCGCGACTTCCCGCGCCAGGGATCCAGATCGGCGGATGGGGCTGCTGAATCGGCCGCGGCCACGGATTGACGTATCGCAACTTCCAATGCTCACCGTAATGCTCAAAAGGCCCGGGCTCGGTCCAGGCCCGCAAGATCAAATCGAACGCCTCGGTGTACATGCTCCGGGCGATCGTCGGGTTCATCGAAAAGCTGTAGTACTCGGGTCCGCCACCGACCACCATTCCGGCAATCAACCGGCCCCCGCTGATGCAGTCGATCATCGCAAACTCTTCGGCCACCCGCGTCGGCGGGTTGTAAAGCGGCAACGCATTCCCCACCACCGCAATCTTCGCCCGCTTTGTCTCCCGCGCCAGAATCGCCCCCATTAGATTCGGGCTGGGCATCAAGCCGTAGGCATTCTGGTGATGCTCATTCACGCACACGCCGTCGAACCCGAGCTGATCGGCGAGCACCAATTCGTCGAGATACCGGTTGTAGAGCGTCTGCCCGTGCTTCGGGTCGAACAAGGAGTTCGGCAACCAGGTCCAAGCCGAACGATTTTTTTGACCGAAGTCCGAGGGAAGCCGGTCCCAGGGCATCAGATGAAATGCAAAAAACTTCATGAGTAGCTGCTACCGTTGAATTTGGCTAAGGGAATGTGAACTTCGCACGCTGGCCATCCCCAAATGCCCCCGCTTCGGACACCCGCCGACCCGAGTGCCTTTGCTCAAAGGCACTCGAGCAAAGGCCCCGTTGGAACACATGTCGCTCCGGGGAGTCACTCCGGGAATTCGCTCTGGGCAGTCAATGGGAATGGTCGAGGACGACAAAGTACTGGCAAACGGAATTGATTACGGACGTGAGATCCTCGAATTGGAATCCTCGAATGCGTCTTCGAGAATGCTTCTGTTCGAGACGGTGTTACCGAGATTGTACGAGGCAAAGCACTGACAAGGAAAACGTTCCGTTTCCATCGGATGACCTGCAATCGATGCCGATTCGGTCGCACCCGCGAACCTGCTGCTCGCATCGCTAATGTGTCAGATCGACGGTTCCCTTTCAAGAAGGGACGCAACCGTTACAATCGAAGGGTGCGGTAGGGGAAAACGGGTGTCGGAAACTCACCGAGCAGTGTTTCCATGAACACGGGTTCCTTGCGAGTGCGTAAACTGCGTCGAAAAGGATTGCACTCACGATCGCACGCCAACCGAAAAGATCACGATTGCGAAGCCTGGCGGAAGCTCTGTGCGGAATTGCCACACTGCGATCCCGCCACAATACAGGGCGAACCGCCTCACGAGCCTTTGCCTACGCCAGCCCCCTCAGGAAGCCATGACCTCCAAGCGACCGAAGTTTCACGCCTACCCGTTCTGGTCGCCCCGTTTTTGGCACGGCATGCGACTGGGGGATGTCCTCAAGCTCTTCGCGCGAAACCGCTTTCGCATCCATCCGCTGCGGATGCCGATGGCGGTACTCGTCGCCTGCTGCGGCGTCTTGCACACCGTTTTGCATCGTCTTGAGCAACTTTTCTACCGACGGCGAATCGCAAAAACCGAGATCACCCAACCGCCGATTTTTATCATCGGTCATTGGCGGAGCGGCACCACACTGCTTCACGAATTGATGGTGCGTGACGCGCGATTCGATTTTCCGAGCACCTACGAATGCTTTGTGCCGCATCACTTTTTGGTTTCGCACCGCATCCTGCCGAAACTGATTTGGTTTCTGCTGCCTGCCAAACGCCCGATGGACAACATGTTGGCCGGCTTCGACCGCCCTCAGGAGGATGAATTTGCACTCGTCACGATGGGCGCGCCGACGCCGTACATGCGAATTGCTTTCCCGAACGAGCCGCCGGCGTACAGTGAGTTCCTCGACATGCAGGAAACCAAGCCCGCCGACCTGGCGCGATTCAAAAAAGACCTGCTCGATTTCGTCCGGCGTATCACCCTCCTGAAAACGAAGAGACTCGTGCTCAAATCGCCGCCGCACACCGGCAGAATTCAAGTGCTGTCCGAACTGTTCCCGGGCGCGGTGTTCATTCACATCGTGCGCGATCCCCGTTCAGTCTTCCCCTCCACCAAACGCCTCTGGCAGGCTCTGGACGAAGTGCAAGGATTCCAAATCCCCCGGCACGAACATTTGGATGAATATGTCTTCAGCTGCCTGGAACGCATGTACCGCGGCTTCGATGCCCAGCGGCCGGGCATCCCCCCCGACCGTTTTTACGAACTGCGTTATGAAGACCTGATTCGCGATCCGGTGACGGAACTGAAGAAGATCTACGAGACACTCCGCTTGGGCGACTTCGAGTCGGTTCGAGCCAGTATCGAAGGCTACCTGCGGGAACAAAAAGACTATCAGACCAATCAGCATGAACTCGATGCCGAGACGCTCGCCAAGCTGAAGGACCGATGGGGCTTCTACGCCGACCGATACGGATATGATCTAACTCGCTAACGGGAAACGGCACTAGCGCGCCGCAACCCGTGCGGCCTGCTCGGGCGTAATCGTCTTGCCCTTCAACTGATACACGTACCGCAACACCTCGGCGACCGCCGCGTATTGCTCGGTCGGAATCGGCTGTCCGACGTCCACGTGCTTGTACAGTGCCTGAGCCAGATCCTTGCGCTCCACGATCGGAATCCCGTGCTCCAGTCCCAAACGGCGAATTCGCTGGGCCAGCACGCCGGCACCTTTCGCGACGACCACCGGTGCGGCCATCGTATCGATGTCATAGCGAATGGCGATGGCTAATTCCGTCGGGTTCGTCACGATCGCCTCGGCCGTCGGCACCACGGTCTTCAACCGCGACATCACCAACTGCCGCTGCAACGCCTTGCGCTGCTTGATCACCTCCGGATCGCCCTGCATCTCCCGCATTTCTTCCCGCATCTCCTGATGCGACATCTTCAGATCCTGCTCGAACTTCCAGCGCTGATAAAAATAGTCGAGCCCCGCAAGGACCAGGAGCGCTGCGGCCAACTTGACGGCCGAATTGAGTGTCGAACTGCCGAAAAACGTCGCCACATCGCCCATCGCCATCGAAGACGTGGCGATCACAGTCGGCATCAATCCCCAGAGTATCCAGACGCCGAGTGCCGCAACCATCACGACCTTCGCAAAACCAAAGGCCAACCGCATGATATTCTGCGACGAAAACAGACGCTGAATCCCTTGCACCAGGTTGAGCCGTTCAAAGTCGATCGCCAGCTTGTCAGGCAACCACAAAAACCCGAATTGCCCCATCTGTCCCGCGACCGCGATCGCAAAAATTGCCACCAGAATCGGCAGCAACTGGCTTCCGAGCATCCCCACGATTTCATGGAACAAGGCGATCATCGTCGGCGTATCGGTCGAACGCCACGCCTCGCCGCCCAGAAAACGCTCCATCAGATTGCGGAGAAAAACCATGAAGTCGCCGCCGAGATACATCAGCACGAGCAGCGAACCAAGCAGCACGATCGCCGACGAGAGATCCTGGCTCCGCGCAACCTGACCTTCCTCCCTCGCCTTCTGGCGACGGTGCGGTGTTGCGTCGTACTGCTTATCGCCGGACGATTCCGCCATCGATGTGTCCCGCCGCGGAGCCCATCAACATGTACATGAAGATCACGACGCCAACGACTCACTGACCGCCGCCAGCACCGAAGCAAACTCTTCCTGGAAAATCCAGGCGGCGGCACCCAGCGATACGGCGAGCCCCCCAAGCATCACGGCGGCATTCAGGTTGAACCCCAACACCAGCACGTTCAGCTGCGGTAAGGTTCGACTGACGATCGCGGTAATTAGAACGGACAGCAACAACGCCAGCAGGCAAGGTGCTCCCGCGCGAAAGCCGGCCGAAAAACTCTGGCTCGTGATATCCGCCAGCGCTGCAATCACGCCCTCGGGAAACGTCGCCGAACCAGCCGGCGTCCAGCGGAACGTGTCGAGCAATGCGGCTAACACCTGACGGTGCCCGCCAATGCATACGAAAACCGCCATCGTCAGCAAGTCCATCAACTGCGTCGCCGCCGATACGCTCGATTCAAACGCCGGATCTAAGACGTCCGCCAAGGAAACGCCCGCAGTCTGACTCACCACCTGACCGGCCAATTGCACACCGGCGAACAAGATCGCCGTCGCCAAGCCGATCGACAGTCCAATCAATGCTTCGCGTCCCACCAATACGGCCAGCTCAAATAGCGAACCAAGCTCCGGCAACGGCGCATGCCACTGCGTCGGCGCAATGATGAATGTCAGCCCGACCGCCAATAAGCCGCGAATGCGCATCGGGATCGACCGCGCGCCCATCACAGGCATCAGCATTAACACGCCGGATAGACGGGTCAGCACCAGGACGAAGATCAAAAACTGATGCGAATAGAGTTCAAATAGCAAGGCCATGCATTTGCCCAATCTGCTCCGCGAACACGGCAGCTATCCTCCGGAAATCACACGCGGAATATTTGTGATCAGGTTCTGCGAGTAATCCAGCAGCGTCTGCACAACCCAGGGCATGCAAAAACTAAGTGCCAAGACCATCGCCACAATTTTGGGCACAAACGACACCGTCTGGTCCTGCACCTGCGTGAGCGCCTGCAGCAAACCAATCACCAAACCGACCAACGCTCCGACCGCCAGAATCGGCGCGCTGATCAATAGCGAAAGCATCAGCGCCTCCCGCCCCAAATCAATCGCTTGCTGGGAATCCATTCCTCGCTCCTCGCTTTGGCTCAGGTGTACGGCGCAAAACTCTGCAACAACATGCTGACGACCAACCGCCAGCCGTCGAGCAACACAAACAACAACAATTTGAACGGCAGAGAAATCATGGCGGGCGGTAGCATCATCATGCCCATCGAAATCGTGACGCTCGCAATCACCACGTCCAGAATCAAGAACGGCAGGTAGATCTGAAAGCCGATCAAAAACGAGGTCTTCAGTTCACTCAACATGAAAGCCGGCAGCAATACCTGCAGCGGCACCGCGTCGTACGACTCGGGCAGCGTCGATGACTCCGCAGGCAGGTAATCATAGAACAACCAGATGTCGTCCGCGTTTCCGGCAGTCTCAATCTGACGACTCATGAATTGGCGAATCGGACGCACGCCCGCATCCCAAGCTTCCTCCAACGACATTTGCGAACCGGGGGCCGAATACGGCGCGATGGCGTCGTTATACACCTGCTTCCACGCCGGACTCATGATCAAAATCGTCATGAACATGGCCATCGATGTAATCACCTGACTCGGCGGCAATTGCTGCGTTCCCAGCGCCTGACGCAACAGGCCCAGGACCACGATGATCCGCACGAAGCAGGTCGTCATCAGCAGGATGGCCGGAGCCAGACTCAACACCGTCAGCAACAGCATCACCTGCAGCGTCGACGTCAGTCCCTCGCGACTGGTCCACGCCTGCGGACCGCCTCCGATCATGTCTGTGATCGGATTGCCTCGCGCGGCAGGCTCCTGTCCGCACGCAACATAAGCCAACCCGAAAAACACGACCGCGACGCACCAAAAGGCCGTTAATCGCGGTACCGAGCAGACACGGGCCAGCTTCACCCCGAATCGTCCCGCGTGGCGAACGATGTCGCCTCGCGAAAACCGGATTCGCATCGGATTACGCATGCCGGACTCCTGTCGCCGAACGACTCGTCGAAGCGTGAGGCCCACGTCCCGACTCCGGCGACTCGTCGAGAAATCCCCGATTCGTCGGCTCGTTGCCCATCTGCGTAATCAACTGCCGAAAGCTGCGACTCACACTGCCCGGCTGCGACTCCTGGCATAGCCCTGCAAGACGATCCACTTCAGCTCGATCCGTAATCTCCGACAACGCTTCCATGCCGCCAGGCGTGATCGAAAGGAGAAGCATCTTCGAGCCGAATCGGACGACATGCACCGACTGTCGTGGCGTAATCGTCGCCCGCCCGAAAACCTCGACCACTTCCTTGGGCACACTTGTCGACGAACGGGGCAACGATCGTCGCACCAGCCACACCAACAGCATGAATAGGCCTAACACCACCGCCAAGCTGCTGATCATCGTCGCCAGCATCCGCGATGATCCGCTCGCGGCGGGACGAGGCACATTGCGTGAATTTTGACTGCGAGGCGCCAGCGGCATCCGGGACTCGCCGCTCGAAACGTCCGGGTCGTATCCCGCCTGCCTTACTTCCGAATCCTCATGATACGCCTCCGATTCAACGGCGGCCGATGCATCGGATTCCGTTCGCAACTTCGCGGGCAAGCGGCCTCGCGCTGCCGGTATCTTCACTTCGTCCGAGGACACCGCGATCGCCCGACGCGCCGGACGCTCAATCGTCTGCCCCGAAACGGACATCTGCAGGCTGCAAGCGATCACGCATCCGGTCAGGCATCCCCACCAAGTCGATGTCCGAGATGTCGCACCTCGCGTGACGAGATTCCAGCAGAGCGCGCAGAGCATTTCGCCTGCCCGAGAACTTCGTTTCTCGACATGACGACTTCGATTCCCGTTGTCGATGCGCAAGTTCGACACGTCTTGGCTCGCTTCCTGCTTCCCAGTTGCCGTGCAACGCCGACCCCGGTCGACGCCTGACCCATCCTAGGGTCCCTACGCGTCGTCCCCCGCCACTAACTCCGCGACGCGGACGCAAAAATTATCGTTCATCACCAACACTTCGCCGCGCGCTATCATGCGACCATTGACATAGATATCCACCGGGTCGCCCGCCAGTTTGTTCAGCGCCACCACCGAACCGCGCCGCAGCTTCAGAACGTCCTCGACGTACATCTGCGTACGCCCCAACTCGATCTTCAAATCCAATTCGATATCGCTCAGCAGATCGAGCGTAGCCCGCTCCGTTGACGCAGGCGTGCCCGACAAATCGCGAAGGCTGAACGGTTGCGCACCCACCCCCGACGCGTCTTGCGGTTGATCGATCGATTGCAGAGCCTGCTCCGCTTGCGCAAGCAGAATCTGTACGTCTTCGAGCGCGGCTCCGCTCGCCGCAGCACGATTGCCCGCCGCGGATTTCGGACCCGCCACAGGGCTTCCACCGCCGAGATCCCCCGCGAAACTCGGTGCGCCCGGCCCCATCGTCGTCGATGGAATCTTTACCGCCGTCGCAGGAGCACCCTCTGCTCCCGCAGAGGCCGGCCGCGCATCCGAAGACCCGCCTCGCGCCGCGGCCTGAGCCTGACGCAGCAGTTCCTCGATCTCTTTCTGCGTGTTCTTGTCAGCATCTTGTGACATAGGAATCCATTCCTTGCTGCGTCACAATTCCTCGTGCTCCCCCGACACCCGAGTGTCCCGCCGCGCCTGCATCGTCCCGGCAACAGGGATCACACGGTCCAACTCCTGGGAGCCTGTCAGCGGCAGCGCATGCAGTCAGCCGCTCAACACCAACAGTCAACAGAGACGCCCGATTTGTCTGTTCGAATCTGCCAAGCCGAAACGCAGCACCGCGTTACTGCTCAACAAATGCAAAGTCACTGAAGACAACCGACTTCAGCAGCGACTTCCCGAACAGGGCGTTACTTTTCTCTAAAATGCGCCTTTTAATCAAGCCCAACCCGGGATCGGTCAGGTCGGCCACGTCCGCATTGCGGACTTCAAAGATGATCCGATCACGCAGTCGATGCTCGTTTTCCTTCAATAACGACTCGACCGTTTCCGCATCGGCCTCATTTAAGGTGGCGAAAAGATGGAAACTGATGCGGATATTCGAGTTCGATGCGGCAATGAAGGCCGTGACATCAAAGTCGCCGAGCTTCAACTCCACGACCTTGGCATCCGTTTCCGACGACTCTGCCGCGTCCTCCTCGTGCTGCTTCTTTGCTAGCATTTTTTCTGCGATCATTTCCTGTGCTAGCTGCGCAACGTCCTTGGGATCAGGAAACATCACGTACGCAAACACGCACTCGCCGACAATCACGCTTGTCATAAACAACGCGATGATCAGCTTGCCCAAAAAAGCGCCGCCACGACGAGAAGGTTCCTGAGCAGCCTCGCCAGCTTTGTGCTCTTTCTTTGCGTCCGACATGGTTTCGATCCGAAAAAAAGGGAGAACGATTGCTTATGCCAAAGCCCCATCGGTCGTGTACGCAACGAGCCTCGCCCCCATACCACCGTGTGATCGACTCATCACGATCACTCGGCCAAATCACGCTGGGTACGACTCACCGTACGACTCCGTCCGACTACTTCGTTTAACAAGTATAGGTCAACCCTCGCACTGCGCAGGTGATTTTCCGCAACGCTACCTTCAGAGCGCTGCGGCTCTCTCCCCTCCACCGTCATTCGGATACGTTCCGGCGGAATTCCCAGATCGTTCGTTAGAAAACGCGCAACCGTCATTGCCCGTTTCATTGCATCCTGCCATCGGTGCTCGGTCTCGCCGCGTTCCCGGCCCGATCGAGAACCCTGCCACTCGTCGCTGTCATTCTCGCTGTCATTCTCGCTGACGTTCTCGCCGCCGAAATCCCCACCCATCTCATCGACTTGCGCTGCCTGAGGCTCTTCCGCTGCGTGGTTCGATTCGTCGGTCGCTGCTTGGTCCGATTCGAACTCAACCCATTGCTCGCCTTGTCGGGTCTCTTTGATTAGGGAAGCCACCTCCCCTTCGCTCTGCGCCTGATTCTCACGTTCCTCAACCGCCTGGGCCCTCACATCCGTCTCCATCGGTGCGATTTCCGGAGTCTCGTCATCCCGTACACGAAGGGCACTCATTCGATGGCCGCCGATGAGACGGCCGCCGGTGCGAAGCGTATTGACGTGTCGGCCAAGGGATTGCCCGCTGCCGCGATTCGACTCACCAACCGGCTGCTCACTGGCCTCCGGCTCAACTACCTGCGGCTCAACTACCTGCGGCTCAACTATCTCCGGCTCAACTACCTCCGGCTCAGTGACGTGCTGCTCGATGACCTGTGCTTCATGGAGCGGCGCTTCGTTGATGGGACCGTCCAGTTCCAAGTCGGTGGACGACTCGCCTTCTTCGCTGGAAATGACTTCAGCAACGGTGTCGCTCATTTCCTCTTCGCCGTCGTCCGAGAGCGACACTTTGGCCGGTGAGTCGGACAACTGGAAGTGGGCCGCGCGCTGGATGGCGACATCGAGGGCACGGATAGGCGGGGCCAGGTAGGCTCGTACTTCGATCATCTTGCTCGGATCGGATAGCTTGGCTTTCAGCTCGCCCAAATTGCGCATCGCATCGCGGTCCAGCAGGTCATCCTCAACGAACACGGTCGCGTCCAGACGGGGGGCATGACCCGATCGTTGCAAATGGATGGCAAAAACACGGTCCGGCGGCGAGCCTGCCGCTGAGGACAATGCGTTGCTTTGGGCATGGCGTGTCTGCAGCACGTGCTCGCGGTAGGCGTGAAAGCGGTTGGCCAGCACGGCAACTTTCGACTGCTCGCGGGTCGGAGCGCGAAAATCGGCGTCGGCTCGCGCTCCGAAATGAGCGCGCAACGATCGGAGCACCGCCAAGCTGCGGTCATCCGTCTTGATTTCGCTCATCGCCACGATCATCACGAAGAACGTGAGCAACAGCAACATCAAGTCGCCGAATGTCAGCATCCAGCCGGGAACAGCAGGCGTCGTTTCTCGTTCAAAATGCACGGGCGGTTACCTGATGGGAATGGCAACTTGATGCGTCGGGGCAGATGCCGGCGGCAGGAAAACGCTGAGCCGCTGTTCCACGACACGCGGTGATTCTCCCGATTGAATCGCCAGCACGCCTTTCAGCGCGATCTCCATGCCGAGCAATTCGACGTTGTGATAAAAGCCGAGTTTCTCCGCCAAAGGAAGGAAGAACGCATTGGCGGCAACAGCACCATAGAGCGTGGTGATCAAAGCGATCGCCATGCCGTTGCCGATGGACGTCGGATCGGCCATTTGACCGAGCATGATAATGAGTCCGAAAAGTGTTCCGATCATGCCGAAGGCCGGCAGGAATTTGCCGAGTTGGTCCATCAGGCTTTTTCCTTCGCGATGCCGCGTTGCCACCGCCTCCATTTCCGACCGCAGGATTTCCTCGAGCATTTCCGGACGCACGCCATCCACGGCCAACTGGACGCCTTGCCGCAGGAAACGGTCGTCAATCTCTTCGATCCGGTCTTCCAGGGCGAGCAACCCCTCGCGACGAGCGGTCTCGGCGAGACTGACGAGCAGTCGCACCGTCCTCCGCATGTCCGGCGCACGATTGAAGAGCGACTTCGCCAGTACTCGAGGGAACTGCCGACACGAACGCATCGGAAAACACATGAGAAACGCGGCCAGTGCCCCGCCGAATACGATCGCCAACGAGGGATAGTCCACCAGTGCATTCCACGATCCGCCGCCGACGGTCACCGAGTAGATCATGCATGCAGCGGCGAGCAGTAACCCGAATACGGTTGCAATATCCATGGTCGATGAAGCTCCCTTAAGAAGTGGTAAGCGGAGGGATCAAGTGCTTGGACTGCTGGTACCGAATCGCGCGGCCCATCACATCGTCCATCGTCTCGCGCACCACAATCCTGTCCCCTGTGGTCAGAGTGATGAAAGTGTCAGGGCGCTGCTCGATGTATCGAATCAACTCGGCATTCAGCACGAATCGCTCTCCGTCCAGCCGTGTCAATGGAATCATGGCAGCCTACCCTTCGGCACAGACATTCGTTCCACTTGCCACTCCGCTTTCTTTTCCTGCGGTTTGATCGTTTAACGACGCAGGTTGAGCAGTTCGTCCAGCAGCTGTTGGGTCGAGGTGATCACGCGCGAGCTGCCTCGATACTGCGTGGAGGCCAACACGAGATCGATCAGGTTTTTACCGATGTCGGTGTTCGACAACTCCAACGCACCGGCGATAATCGAGCCTGCACCGTTTTGGCCCGGATCTTCTTCCACCGGCAGACCGGAGTTCGAACCTTGAGCGAACAGGTTTTGACCACGTTGTTCGAGACCGACGTTGTTGGTGAACCGGGCGATACGAATCTGGCCCAAGTCTCGCGACACACCGTTGCTGAATTGACCGCGAATAACCCCGTCTTCGCCGATCGCAAAGCTGGTCAACGTACCGGGAGGCGAACCGTCCTGCCGCGCCACAGCCAGCGTGCTCGAGTCACGCGACAAACCGGAGACCG